>NZ_JBHWZH010000002.1:0-93019 GCF_042728285.1 Streptomyces sp. NPDC060194
GCCCGCGGCATCACGCCGCGGGCCGTTCCCGTGTCCCCTGCCGCCGAGTTCAGCTCTGGTAGCGGTAGATCCCGCTGTGGTCCCACAGCGACGCCGGGGTGACGTTCCACGGCGGCATCCGCTGCTCGCGCCCCACCGCCCGGCTGCCCGAGGCGTTGCGCGAGGAGGACTCCGCGGGCAGGTAGCGCGCGGAGGGGTTCCTGCGCTGCCAGCGCGACCAGACCAGGTCGACGAACGAGTGGTGCAGCCAGAACACCGGGTCGTTCACCGAACCGCCGCCCAGCATCAGCCCGCTGACCCAGCGGTGCACCCGGTTGTGGTTGCGCCACCGCTCGACGCCCGTCCCCTGCCCCCAGCCCTCCAGCTTGTTGCGGAACCCCTCCGTGGCGACGGAGTTCCACGGGGCCGCGTCGTAGACGGGGTCGGCCTCGGCCCGCGCCAGGTCCCGCGCCGTCGGCAGGGACACCGGCTGGTGCGGTCGGCCGAAGTCGCGGGTCAGGAACTCGACGTCCGTGACACCGACGTTGATGTCCCAGTTCCCGTTGCGGTACGCGAACGGGCCCGTCATCACCTGCAGGTCGCCGCGCCGGCCGTTGCCGCCCATGAAGTCCTCGCCCCAGATCGACGACGACGGCGAGTTGTCCCGCGTCCAGTCCCAGTACGGCACGGAGACCGACGGGTCGACTTTGCGCAGCGCCCGCTCGAAGTCGAGCAGGAAGCGCCGGTGCCAGGGCAGGAACGAGGGCCCCATGTGCGCCACCCGCAGCCCCGTGTCGCCGTCGGCCGTGTAGTACTCGATGTGGGTCCGCACGAACCGGTCGTAGACGCCGGTGCGCTTCAGCTCCAGGACGGCGGCGACGTACCGGCGCCGCTCGGTGCGGGTCAGGTCCCGCTGGTTCTTACGCACGTACACCGTGACCACCCCCGTGGACCCGCCCGCCGTGGACGGGTGTCAGCGCCAACTGCTGCGTGCCCAGCTCCGCCACCGCGCCGCGGGCCGCGGCCAGGGGGGTGGGGTACGACTGGTAGTGGTCGAGCGGGGTGACGTAGCCGCCGCCCGCGCAGCGCATCAGGTGCAGCGGACGGCCGTCGACGAACACCCGCGGCGCGGCGCCCGGGGCCGCACGGGCCGTCAGGTGGCGGCCGCGGTAGGTCTCGTCGAACAGGACGGAGTCCCCGACGGGTTCCGCTGCGGGCCCGGCGGGCGGCGCGGCGACGATCCGTGCGAGCGCGCCCCCGGTGAACGCGGTGACCGACAGGGCCGACAGCGCCTGGAGGACGCGGCGGCGGACCGGTCCGGGAGGCGTGAGCCGTATCGCGCGCCGGCCGTGCACCGCCGCGGTACCGCGGCCCGGCGTCCCGCGCCCTGCTCGTCGTTGCTCCACGCTGCCCTCCGCCCGGTCGTGGCGACATGCGTCGCTCTGTCGGTCAACGAACGCACACCGGAAGTGTTCCGGGGCGGCGACGCGCCAGCTGCGGCCGAACGGAATCACCCCTCCCGCACATCCGCGCGGACCGCCGGGAAGCACGAGGTCGGGTCGGGGTCCGGCCCGTCAGCCGAACGGGTGAAGAGATTTTCCGGCCCGCCGCGGCGGGCGGTTAGCATCCCGCCCCATGACAAGCACACCCCTCGCGTCCGCCGACATCCAGGCCTCCCCGCTGGGCACCGTCTCGGTCATCCCCTGGGCCAGCGACCCCGCCTCCGACCAGCCCAGCGTCCCGTTCCTGATGGTCTACCCGCTCGGCGACGGGCGGGAGGGCGCCGAGGGCAGCACCGCGGCCATGACCGCCCTGCTCACCGGCCTCGGCCTGACCCTCGGCGACCGGCTCATCGCCCTCGCCGAGCAGCCGCGCATCGCCGTCTCCCTCCTCGTCGAGGCCGGACAGGCCGCGCTCACCCTCGGCGCCATGAAGGTGCAGGCCGCCGTGCCGCCGGAGTGGGAGCAGGCGGCGAAGGCGGCCGCCGAGGTCTACCTCATCTGCGCGGTCCGCCCCTGGCCCGAGGCGGTGCCGGGCCGGCCGGTCGACGAGCAGACCCTGCGGGCCTTCGTCGGCGACTCCGAGATGCTCAGCTCGAGCGCGCACTGCCTGCTGCCCGTGCGCAGCCTGCGCTGACGTTCCCGCCGGGCCGCGACCCGTCCTGCACCGGGCGCCTCACCCGGACAGGGCAATCATCGGACGATGTGCCCGGTCGGGTGAACGGGCCGGCCCGGACCGTTTTCCCAGATCAGGGCGATGGCAGCCGGGTCCGCCGGGGCGTCGCGGGCCTGCGCGCCGCGATCTCGCCGGGCGGGGACCGGCTCCCCGGTGCACGGTGAGTGCGGTGCAGGAGAGCACGGGTCGCTCCCGCCCGGCCGCCGCGGTCCCGTCATCGCCTGTCCTTCCGGCAGCGCAGCACGGTCACGGTGGTCCCGACGGACCCGTTCCGCAGGGAAAGGAACGTGTGTGATGCGCAGCATTGCCAAGGCCGCCTCGATCGCCGCTCTGACCGTCCCGCTGGTGCTCGGCACCGCCGGCCTCGCCTCGGCCGACGGCCACGACGGCGGCCCGGCGTACAAGCAGCAGAGCAACTCCGCGACCGTGAACGGCGGCGCGAGCAGCAAGGTCGTCAGCGGCTTCACGCCCGACGGTGAGGCCTACTTCCTCACCGAGACGCGCGTCGCCGGCCCGACCGGTGCCACCAGCAGCGTCGTGGCCTCGCGTTCCTGACCCAGCGCGCGACCGTCGGCTCCCGGGAATCCCACCCGGGAGCCGACGTGCGTCCGGGGCCATGGGCTCAGGAGTGGGAGGCGACGTGGCGGGCGGAGATGCCCTGCGGGCCGAGCGTCCACTCCTCGGTGGAGAAGTACGCGGTGTCGCCCTCGAACCCGGAGCGGGTCTCGGAGGTGACGATGCTGTCGTCCGTCAGGCGCAACTCCCAGCCGTACCAGGCCGGTCCGTCCGCCTCGGACGACGTGGCGGTGTCCGGCGCGAGGGGGTCCGCGGCGGCTGCGGTCGCGCCGGTGGGGGACGCGCCGGCGTGGGATTCCGCGGCGGCGGGGGACGCGGTGGCGACCCCGAAGCACACCGCGACCGCCAGCATGACCGCGCTCCTGCGATACGAGCCCACGTGCAACCACTCTCCCTCGGGTGACGGTTCCTGATCCCGCCAGTGTGCGCGCCGGGGTCGGATGATCAGCCCGCGAAACGCCCCGCCCCGCGCGATCACTCGTTCGGCGGGGCGGGGCGGGGTGCTGAGGGTTACGGGGTGGGGGCACCGGTGGAGGTGGGGTCGGGCGCGGCCGACGCGGAGGGGGTGGGCTCCGGTGCCGCAGTGGGATCCGTGGACGGGGTGGGGTCGGACGACGGGGTCGGGTCCGCGGTCGGCGTCGGGTCCGCGGTCGGGGTCGCCGACGCCGCGGGGCTCTCGGCGGCGGGGCTCTCCGCGGCGGGGGTCGCCGGCGTCGTCGCGGGGGCCGGCAGCGGGACCGGGGCGGGCGCCGGCGCCGGGAGCGTCGCCGGGACGGGCAGATCGCCGAACGCGTGGACGCTCCGCGCCGGCTTGAACAGCCGGTTGCCCTCGAACGACACCGACACCAGGTCGCCGTCGCGCTCCGCCGCCACGTCGACGGAGCAGCGGAAGCGCCCCTCGTCGTCCGTCGTCGCCCGGCACGTCTTCGCGGAGCCGCCGGTGACGGCGTCCGAGATCCGCACCTCGACCGGCATCCGCGCCAGCGGGAACAGCAGCGTCTCGGCCTCGACGAGCCGCCCGGTCACGGTGACGTTCACCGGTCCGCCCGCCTGCGCGGTCGCGCGGCCGACGTCGGTGATGGCGGTGGCCACGGAGGTCGCCGGCGCGGACGGCACGGCGCCGGCGGAGGTCGTCGTCGACGAGGCGGTGGGAGCGGGGAGGGGCGGGAGGCCGAGGTCCGCGCTCGCGGCGGTCACCCCCTGGACGAGGCCGAAGGAGAGGAGGCAGGCCGCGGTCACGACCACGCCCGCGTTCCTGGACGCGTTCCTGGACGGCCGGATGGAAGGTTTCATGGGGTGGGTCAGCTCCGTAACGCCGGGTGGATCAGGGCGTGCGCCCCCTGGTGCCGGGATCCCTCCCACGCGGCGGCCCGACTCTCACGGGGGCCGGGCGAACTCGCAGGTCGCGGTGCGCGGATGTGGGCCTCTCGGGTGACAGGCGGCCCACGACGTGACTCTCCGCAACCCCGGCCGTTTGGTAGGGCATGAACCCCACCCGACGCGTCGTCACCGCTCTCGCCCTGCTCACCGGGGCCACCGGGATGGCCGCACCCGCCGCGCACGCCGCGTCCGTCGTCGAGCCCACCACCATCTCCGTCGGCGATGCCGTCGACGGTCTGAGCACGACGGGCCTGCCCGCCGAGCACAAGGAGCGGATGCCCGTCGTGACCGAGGAGTTGGACAGCCTCGGCCAGTTGGACCGTCTGAACGAACTGCGCCAGATCACGGATCTGGTCGCCCCCGTCACCAACCTCGTGCCGAGCGTGCAGTAGCGCCGGAGGGCGGACCGGCCGATGGGCCGTCCGGGTCGGCTCGTCCGAGCCTCACCGGAATCGGTGCGGCCGCGCAGTAACCATGGACAAAGATGATCGGCCCGGTTCCGGCCGGTCCGGGAGCGAGGAGATCGGCGGATGCTGGGAATGAAGGGGCTGGCGGCGGCCGTGCCCGTGGCCGCGACCGCGCTGGCCTTCGCGGGGGCGCTGCACGCGGCCGACGCCTCGGCCACGTACTGCCCGCCCACCGCGGCGCGTTGTGCCGACACGTCGGACGACCGCGGTTACGGGGACGAGCAGGGTTACGGGGACGAGCAGGGATACGGCGACGAGGAGACCCCCGGCACTCCGACGGGTTCCGAGACCCCCGGCACTCCGACGGGTTCCGAGACCCCCGGCACTCCGACCGGTTCCGAGACCCCCGGCACTCCGACCGGTTCCGAGACCCCCGGCACTCCGACCGGTTCCGAGACCCCCGGCACCCCGACCAGTTCGCCCCCGATCGGGTCGACACCCTCGCCGTCGCCGTCCACCTCCCCCTCGTCGTCCCCGTCCACGACGCCCAGCACGTCCCCCTCGCCGTCGACCACCGGCAGCACGGGTCCCGAGACGCCGCCGCCCTCGTCCCCCGTGCCCAGCAGCTCCACGCCGGGCGGACCGGGCGGTTCGACGCCGTCGGCCACGCCGCCCTGGGGGACGCCCCCCGGCGGTCCGGACCACGAGCACGACCGCGGCCACCGGCCCGCCCTCTCGGACACCGGCTCCTCCGTGGTCGTCCCCGGCCTCCTCGCCGCCGGCGCGGTGACGCTCGCCGGCGTGGCCGCGCTGAGGGGCTCGCGGCGGTACGTCCGTAACCGTCACTGACGGCCCGCGTTACCCAGAGCCGGAACCGTGCCGACACCCCGGGAGTTCGTGTGAAGGTCGCCTGCGTGGGCGGGGGCCCCGCCTCGCTCTACCTGTCCATCCTGCTCAAGCTGCGCGACCCCGGCCACGAGGTCGCCGTGCACGAGCGCCGGCCCGCCGGCAGCACCTACGGCTGGGGGGTCACGTACTGGCCGGACATGCTGGAGGACCTCGCGCGGTGCGACGAGCCCTCCGCGCGGGCGATCGAGGAGGCCTCGGTCCGCTGGAGCGGGGGAGTGGCCCACACCGCCGCCGGTACGGTCACCCACGACGGGGACGTCGGGTACGCCGTCGGCCGGCACCGGCTGCTCGACATCCTCGCCGAGCGGGCCGACTCGCTCGGCGTACGGCTGGAGTTCGGCAGCGAGGTGCGGGCGACGGCCGACCTGTCGGGGACCGCGGACCTGGTCGTCGCCGGGGACGGCGCGCACAGCCAGCTCCGCGACCGGATCGCGGGCCGCTTCGGCACCCGGAGGGCCGAGGGCGGCAACCGGTACATCTGGCTCGGCACGTCCAAGGTGTTCACCGCGTTCACCTTCGCCTTCGTCGAGACTCCGCACGGCTGGATCTGGTGCTACGGCTACGGGTTCGGCGACGAGGGCAGCACGTTCATCGTCGAGTGCTCGGCGGCGACCTGGACCGGGCTCGGCCTCGACCGGATGCCCGAGTCCGAGTCGTTCCCGATGCTGCAGAACCTCTTCGCGAAGCCGCTCGACGGGCACGAGCTGACCGGCCGGCCCGAGATCGGCGGCCGCACGCAGTGGCGGACGTTCAGCACGGTCACCAACGAGACCTGGTACGACGGCAACCTCGTGCTGATCGGCGACGCGGCGCACACCACGCACTACTCCATCGGCGCGGGCACCACGCTCGCGATGCGGGACGCGATGTGCCTGGCCCGCACCCTGCACGACCCGGCCCGCGGCGACCTCCCCGCCGCGCTCGCCGCGTACTCGCACGAGCGCAGGAGAGCACTGCTCTCGTCGCAGAGCGCCGCTCGCCACAGCGCGCGGTGGTACGAGAGCCTCCCCCGGTACATGGCGCTCGACCCGCAGCAGATGTTCTCCCTCCTCGGCCAGCGCCACTCCCCGCTGCTCCCGTACCTGCCGCCGAAGCTCTACTACCGGCTCGACCAAGCCGTCGGCCGGGCGGAGCCCCTGCGCCGGCTCAAGCAGCGCGCGGGCTCGCGGCTGGCTTCGACCCTCCAGACCCTGCACCGCTCCTGACCGGGGCGGGCACCCGCAGCCGGACATGCCGTCGACGCCCCGACTCCGTGGGCGTCCGGCGGCCGGTCCGGCCGGAGCGGTGCCTCCCCTCGGCGGCCGAGCGGGCTACCGCATCGGCCGGTACCTCGACAGCCGGTTCCACTCCTCGTCCGGCCGCCCCGGCACCAGGCGCCCTTTCGCCTCCCAGGAGCGGGCCAGCTCGGTGAAGATCGGCTCGAGGTCATGAGGGGGGATCGTTTCTGCGGACGGGTGCTGTATCGCAAGGCGGTGGAGTGTCGTCGTCATGCGGGGTTCAACGGGCGGGGGCTGGGTGGGGTTACGTGCGGCAGGTGGCGCGGAGGTCGCGCGCACGGCTTCCGCCGGGGTGAAAACAGGGTGCCGCGGTGAGGCGGGGGTGCCTACGCTCGGCGGCATGCGTGAGGAGAGCGGGCTGTTGAACGTGGTCGACGTGGAAGCCACGTGCTGGGCGGGGGAGCCGTCGGTGGGGGCGGTGAGCGAGATCATCGAGATCGGGCTCACCGTCGTGGATGTGGGGGCGCGGCGGCGGGTGTCGCGGCACCGGATCCTGGTGCGGCCGACGAGGTCCGAAGTGAGCGCGTTCTGCACGGAGTTGACCGGGTTGACGCAGGGTGAGGTCGAGGGGGGCGTGACCTTCGCCGAGGCGTGTCGGACGCTGGTCGAGGAGTACGGGGCCGGGCGGCGGCCGTGGGCGAGCTGGGGGGACTACGACCGCCGGCAGTTCGAGCGGCAGAGCCGGGCGGAGGGGGTGGCGTACCCGTTCGGCCGCCCCGTGGAACGCGACCACACCAACGTGAAGGCCGTCTTCACCGCGGCGTACGGGCTGCGGCGGCGGCCCGGGATGGACCGCGCCCTGCAGATCGCCGGACTGCCGCTGGAGGGGCGCCACCACCGCGGCGAGGACGACGCGTGGAACATCGCCGCGCTCGTCCTCGACCTGGTGCACCGGGGGGCGTGGCCGGCGACCGCGTAGCTCCGTGCGACGAGGTCCTGGGCCGCGCCCGCGCGGTGATCCGGGATGCTGTGTCGAGGACCCGCGCGGCCCGGGGCGGGCGAGGCGGTGAACGTCGACCAGGCCGGCCGCGTGCAGGTTGCGGACCGGCGAGACGCTGCCGACGACCGCCTCGCCCAGACGGAGGCCGAGCTGGTGCAGCGTGCGCGGGGGGCGCGGTGGGTTCAGGGCGAGCCGGGCCTCGCTCTGGTCGGACCGCCGACGACCGTGAGCAGGTCCACGACGAAGATCAGCGTCGAGCCCGGTGGGATCAGCGGCGAGGGCGACTGCCGGCCGTACCCGAGACGCGGGGGGACGATGATCTCGCGTCGGCCGCCGACCCTCATCCCCCTCACGCCACGGTCCCAGCCCTTGATAGCCCGGCCTCCGCCGACGGCGAACTTGAACGGCACGTCCCGCTCCCAGGAGGAGTCGAACTCCTTCCCGGACGCGAACGTGACCCCTACGTAGTGGACCTGGACGACCCTGCCCGGCTGCGCCTCGGGTCCGTCCCCCACCACGAGGTCGCGGATCGCCAGTTCGGTGGGCGCGTCGCCTTCCGGGACATCCACCCGGGGCTTCGCCGATTCGCTCATCACGGCCCTCTCGCTCGCCTCCCGCGTCCCTCGCGGTCGTCCGGACACCTTACGTACGCAACGAGTCCGGGGCGGCGGTGCCGACCGGTCGAGCGGATCGGGCCGATGCCAGGCGGACACCGGCCGGTACCGCCCACCACTGGTCCGGGCGGTCCACGACCGTCGCTCCGGGGCCGGTCTCGACGGACCGGGCGAGGCGCAGGAGATAGGCGGCGATGCCCGACGCCCCCTGCATCCACGCGGTTCCGGGCGGCAGCAGCGGCTCTTCGTCGCGGTACTCCACGAACCGCCAGCGGGCGCCGGAGGCGTCGCGGACCGCTCGCTCCACGAGGGCGTCGCCCATCGTGCGGGCACCCTCCAGGAGGGTCTCGGAGAACTCCGTGCCGGGCTGGTCCTGCGCCGCGTCCAGGAGGACGTCTCCGACGCCCGCCGTTCCGCAGCAGCGGCCGTCGTTGTCCCAGAAGCCGGGGCGCAGCCGTTCGGGAACGCCCGAGGTGAGCAGGGAGGTCAGGCAGCGCCGGCGCAGGTCCTCGACCCGGATGCCGGAGACCTCCGCGACGCCCGCGAGGGAGAGCGCCGCGAACAGGTGCGAGGTGCCCGCCGGGCCGTGGCACCAGGTGTAGGTGATCGGCTCCACCTCCCGCTTGGACGGCGGGATGGTGTGCGGGACGACGAAACCGTCGTCATCGAGCAGGCCCACCGACAGGACGTGCCGCGCGCCGGCGACCGCCGCCTCGACGAAGTCCGCTCGTCCGAGCGCGGTGCCCGCCACGGCCAGCGCGGCGGCCACGCCGGCGGTGCCGTGGGAGTAGTTCGGCGCCCGCGACGCGGTGCTCGGCGCGATGCCCCAGTCCAGCCCGGCGTCCGTGCGGTCGGCCGTGTGCAGCAGTGCCTCACCGCCCGCCGTCGCGATCGCGTCGGCGAATTCGCCTCCGGCCCACACGGCCGTCATCACGATCCCCGCCGCACCCATGACCACGTCGTTCAGCGGGGTGTCGGAGCCCGGCTCGAACCCGAGGGTCGTCCGCCAGCCGTCGGGGGTCGTCAGGTCGTCGAGCCGCCGGAGGGCGACGGACTCGCTGCCGGGAGCGAGGAGCCTCAGCGCCGTGGCGTCACCGGCGAGCCCGTCGTAGAGCGAGGGCTCGACGCGGCGTCCCGCCTCCGCGGACAGCCGCGCCACGATCCCGTCGGCCAGGGCCCGCTCCCGACCGCTCAGCCCGCGGTGCTGCGCGATCTCCGCCAGAACCGGCGCCAGGCCCGCGATCCCGGAGTACAGCGAGTCGCGGTCCTTCGCCGGAACCGCCTCCCGGCCGTCCGCGGGCACGGTCTCGGGGAGCCACGGCCCGTCGTCCTCCCGCACCTGGTCCAGCACCCACCCCCACGCCGCCTCGCCCACCTGCCGGTATGTCTCACTCGTCGCCATCCGGCGATGGTAGGACGAGCGAGAACGGCGGGCCGACCGCTCCCCACCGCAGAAGCCTGCCGAGCGCGTCGGGCGGCTCGTCCCGAGGACGTCGACCGAGGGCGGACACGCCGGTCATCGGGGGTGGGTGACGGCAGGTGCGGCAGCCGCTGAACGCGTCCGGAGCGCTGCCCCCGCCCCCGTCCTCGCGGGGTGCGCCGGCGCTCATGTGCTCGTTCCGCTTCCCGCGGGCCTCCCGGTGGTGCAACGCCGCATGTCTGGGTACTCGCGTGCGGTGGCGGATCGGTCGGAGCGGTGGGAGTGGTGATGGGTCTTCGGGAATCGGCTCGGGGGGTGGCGGCCCTGAGCTGCGCCGACGTGGTGGCCGGCCGGTACCGGCTGGACCGGCTCCTGGGGTCGGGCGGGGCGGCGGACGTCCACCGGGGACTCGATCTGCGGCTGCGCCGCCCGGTGGCGGTCAAGGTGTTCCGCCCCGGGACGGGGGTCGACATCGAGCACGACGCGCAGCGGGAGGCGGTGCTGCTGGCCCGGCTGCGGCATCCCGGTCTGGTGACCGCGTACGACGCGGGGCACGACGACGGGCGCGCCTTCCTCGTCATGGAGCTGGTCGAGGGGACGACGCTGCGGCGCCGCATCGCGCGGGGCTCCCTCCCGGCCGGGCGGAGCGCCGCACTAGGCCGCGACGTCGCCCGGGCCCTCGCGCACGCGCACGGGGCGGGTGTGGTGCACCGGGACGTGAAGCCGTCGAACATCCTGCTGGACGCCTCGGAGCGTCCGTATCTGACCGACTTCGGGATCTCCCGGCTCCTGGACTCCTCGTCACACACGGCTCCCGGCACGCTCGTCGGGACCGCCGCCTACCTCTCGCCCGAGCAGGTCCTGGGCCGTCCCGTGGGCTGCCCGTCCGACGTCTACGCACTCGGTCTCGTGGTCCTGGAGTGCCTCACCGGCAGGCTCGAGTACGGCGGCGGGCCGCTGGAGGCGGCGATCGCCCGGTTGCACCGTCCGCCGGAACTGCCCGGCGACTTGCCCCCGGAGCTCTCCGATCTCGTCCGCGGGATGACGGACCTGGACGAGGCGGCCCGTCCGGACGCCGAGGAGTGCGCCCGGGTACTGGCGGAGGTGGCCGGCAGCGCGGGGCACACGGCCGCCCCCGCCGCCGCGGCCTGTGCCGTCCCGGCCGCGTCGGTGGTCCCCGCCGTCCCGCTCGACGCCGACCCCGCGCGCACGACCGATCGCACGCACCCCAGGCAGCCGCCGTACGCCGGACCGTCCGCACCCCGTGCGAGGACCGGTCGGAAGCGGCTGGTCCTCGCCGGCGCCGCCGCGGCGCTCGGCGCCGCGGCCCTGACCACGGCGCTGGTCCTCACCGACGGCTCCGCGTCGCCCTCGGCCGCCGCCTCCGGCTCGCCCTCCGCGCAGCGCGTGGAGACGACGGCGTCCGACGCGGACGCGCCGGGCGGGAGGCGAACGGAAGTGGCCTCGTCCGGCACGGGCGCGGCGGCTCGGCTTACGGGCCCGGCCGCGAGCGCGTCCCAGCAGGCCGGTGCGCCGCGCCCAGGAGCCTCCGAACCCGCCGGAACCGTGTCCCGGGACCCGGGAGCCGCTGCCGTCGGCGCCGGTCCCGGTTCCGCCGACGCCGGTTCCACCGCCTCCGGGACCCCTGACTCCGGGCGGGATCCGGGGACTCCTTCCGCGGGCAACGCCCTCCCCGCCGACACGTCCGGCGCGACCGCTCCCCGCGACCGCGTCCCCAGCGCCGAGCCGGAGCCGCCCCGTGAGGGCGGAGGCAAGGCGGAGAAGGCGGGTAAGGCGGAGAAGTCGAAGAAGGCGGAGAAGGTGCGGAGCGGGGGCCGGCAGAAGAAGTCCAAGAAGGGCTGAGCCCCCCCGCGACCGGCGTCGAGGCCGAGCGGGGGCTCAGGGCGCAGCGGGGGTTCGCACACCAGCCCACGACAGGACCTCGACGGCTGCCGCTGCCGCCGGGCTCGTCGCCGTGACGTACGCGCTGGTCGGGGCCCTGGTGGGCGGCGGGGTCGCCACGGGGTTCGGGGGCGGCGACGCGTGGGCCACGGCGGCGGCCTTCGGCGGCGGGGCGCTCGGAGCCGCGCTCGCCGCGTGGCACCTGCACCGCGCGCCCCGCGACGAACGGGAGGACGACGGCCTCTTCTGAGACCGGGCGGGTCACCCCGCGGCGGCCGCCGTCAGGACGGCCTCGGCGATCAGGGGTGCGGAGCCGGGGTGGGCCGCGGTGAGGAAGAGGTTGGGCTCGACGAGTTCGAGTTCCATGACGCGGGGCTGTCCGTCGTCACCGTCGACGAGGTCGACGCGGGCGTACAGGAGGTGGCCGGGACCTCCCGGTACGACCGCCAACGCCCGTTCGGCTACTGCTTGTTCAGCCTCGGTGGGCTGCCAGGGCTCCGGGGAGGGGTGGGCGTTCTTGCGCGCGTCGAAGGGGACTCCCGCGGTGAGCACGGCGCCCTTGCGGATGGCGTGCAGGAAGCGGCCGCCGAAGAACACCAGGGCCCGTTCGCCGCTGGTGTCGATGCCGGTGACGTACGGCTGCACCATCGCGGTCAGGCCCTCGGCGTGCATGCGCTCCAACTGCCGCAGCGCGGGCGCGTGTTCGGCCGCGCGGTACCGGGCGGCGTACCGCGCCCCGGCCCCCGACGTCGGCTTGACGACGAAGTCGCCCTCGGGCAGGTCGGGCGCGTCGCCCGGCGCGCGGTAGGCCGTCGGGACGGTGGGCACACCGGCGCGCGCCAGGTCCCCGAGGTAGCGCTTGTCGCTGTTCCAGCGGACGACGGGGAGCGGGTTCGCCAGCCGCGTCACGGCGGCGCACCGCACGGCCCAGTCCAGGAACTCGTCGCGCCGCCAGCTGTAGTCCCACGTGGACCGCAGCACGGCCAGATCGAAGCCGGCCCAGTCCACGGCCGGATCATCCCAGTACGCGACCACCGCCTCGGCCGCCCCGCCCTTCGCCAACTCCCGTACCAGCAGCGGCAGATCGCGGTCGACGCTGACGTCGGGACCGGGCCGGCAGGTGACCAGGGCGATGCGGGGCATGGTGCGGGGTGCTCCTCACGTACGACGGATTGCGGCGCCTCGGCCACGCGCCGCCGGACGACGAGCGGCGGACGGCTCCCGGCCGCAGGTGCGCGACCACCCCTCATCGTAGATCCACATGGTGTACGGCTCCCGGCCCCCCGACCCCCTCCGGCCGGCGGGGACGGACGCGGGCGGCCGCCTCCCCGGGTGCGGGGAGACGGCCGCCCTGGGCCTCCGGGTCCCGTGGTTACGGGAGGATGTTGAGCTTGAACGTCGAGGTGGTGTTGCGGATGTCCACGTCGTTGCCGCTCATCTTGAGGTTGTAGAAGGTGGCCTCACCGACGGCCGGGCCCTGGCCGGGCTCGGGGAGTTCGTTGACGAAGATGCCGTAGCCGGAGCGGGCTCCGTACTGGTCGGGGTTCTTCTTCGCGCCGGTGATGGTGACGTCGCGGAAGATCGTGTCCTTGACGGGGAACTGCGGCTGGCCTCCTACGTAGTTGGTCTGGAACATGATGCCGTGGTACGTCGGGTCGACGATGTCGACGTTGGTGACGCGGATGCCCTGGAAGACCTTCGAGGCCGAGAAGACCCAGATGCCGGGGAAGGTCTGCGAGCCCCAGAAGTGGCCGCCGGACCGGACGATCGAGATGTTCTCGAAGACCGTCGGGTCGGTCCCGAAGCCGTTCATCGGGTACCCGAAGTCGAGCGAGCTGATCGTGATGCCCGAGTAGACCAGGGTGTCCGCGATGTGGATGTTGCGGAAGGTGTTGCCGTAACCGCCGTAGACGGCCACGCCCGCCGCGCGCCAGGTCAGAGTCGTCGAGAGGTTCTCGTAGACGTTGCCCTTCATGTCCGCGCCGCCCGCGTCGATCGCGGAGAACAGCGCGAAGCTGTCGTCGCCGGTCGCCCTCGCGTCGTTGTTGGTCACGAGGTTGTCGGTGCTGCCGTTGGTCATGTTGACGCCGTCGGCGAACATGTTCCGGATACGGCTGTTCTTGATGACCATGTTGTCGGTGTTCGCGCCCCAGTAGAGGCACACCATGTGCTCGTTCCAGATGTCGTCGATCGTGATGTTCGACGTGTTGGCGAGGTCGAAGACCTTGCCGGGGCCGTCGATGCGCGAGGTGTAGTTCCCGAAGTACGCGAAGTGCGCGAACGTCGAGCCCTTGGCGGTGGCGTCGGCGCGGAAGCCGACGTCGGTGTTGTCCTGCGAGGACGGGGCGCGGAAGCGGGTGAACCAGGGGCCGGCCCCGACCACCTTGAGCGCCTTGCCGTAGACCTGGAACTTGCTGGACGTCTCGTAGTCGCCGGCCGGCAGGTAGACGCCGACGAACTTGGCGTCCTGGCGCGCCTTGTCGAGCGCGTTCTGCACGTCCTGGTGCGAGAACCCGGCCGGTACGACGTACGTCGCCGGGTCGGGGTTGGGCAGCGCCGCGACCTGCTCGGTGTTGACGAAGTCGATCGCGTACTGGCTGGTGTTCGCCGCGTCCTTCTGCAGCTTGATCTTCGACCCGGCCTGGACGGTCGCGCCGAGCTGGACGTGCGCCTCGTCGTAGATGTGGCGGGGCGCGCCCGCGCTCGGGGAGTTGCCCGGACCGGCCTCGGCCCCGTACAGCCAGGCGTACTTGGAGGTGAGGTCGAGCTTGGTGCGGTAGACGCCGTCGACGTAGACGTTCAGCGTGGCGTTGATGCCGCCGCCGCCCGGGGCGTCCGGGATGGAGAAGCGGGTGACCAGCGTGTTGGTGCTGGCCTTGGTGGTGAACTCCACCGACTCACCCGTGGAGTTGAGGGTGACGGCCTTGCGGCCCGACGCCTCGCCGGCGATGTCGCCGACGGTCCGGTTCGGCCCGACGACCTTCGCGCCGCCGCCGACGACACCGTCCTCGGCCTCGTACATGTCGTACGGCATGTTCGCCCCGCGGCCGACGAACAGCGGCAGGGTGCTGGTGTTGTTGTCCCGCTTGACCGGCAGCTCGTTGCCGTCGGCGGCCAGGACGACCTTGACGGTGTAGTTGCCGTTCGCCGCCGTCCAGGAGCCGAGGGCGACGGGGGCGGTGGTGGCGCCCGCGTTGATGACGCCGGTGTGCGCGCCGGTCAGCGTCTTGACGACCGCGCCCTTGGAGTCGGTGACCGTCAGGGTGATGCCGTGGGCGCCGGAGGCCGAGGCCTGGGTGCCCTGGTTCTTGATCGCGACGGAGAACTTGACGTCATCGCCCGCGGACGCCGCGCTCGGCGTCCAGCTGACGGGCGAGGCGACCAGGTCCGAGCTCGCGACCGGCTTCACGACCAGCGGCGAGGGCGCGGTGTAGCTGTTGTTGCCCTCGTTCTGCTCGATGACGGCGTTCGCCTCGTCGACGACCGCGCCGAGCGGGTAGGAGCCCGCGTCCCGCGCGCCGATGCCCGCGCTCACCGTCCGCGACTCGCCCGCGGCGAGCGCCGCGACGGCCGCCGTGGCGACCTTGGTGCCGCCGAGCTGGAAGTCGAGCGAGGTCGCGCCCGCCGCCTGCGTCCCGCTGTTGCGGACGACCGCGGACAGGGTGATCGACTCCGACTCGACCGGTGCGGCCGGGCTGGCCGTGATGCCCGTGACCTGCAGGTCCGGGTTGGCGGCCGGCGAGCCGATCACCTGGAACTCGGCGACCTGCCCGGCGGACGAGCCGGTGTTCGCGGTGAACTTCAGCTGGACGTCGGCGGCCTTCGCGGAGACCGGGATGGTCACCGTGTTCCCGCTCGCCGGGTTGAAGGTGTACGCCTTGGAGCCGACCAGGCTGGTCAGCCCGGACGCGGACTGCTCGCGGCCCAGGACCTCCAGGGTCTGGGTGCGGGTCGCCCAGGCGCTGTCCGGGTTGAGCTTCAGGACGACGGAGCTGATGTCGGCGTTCGCGCCGAGCTTGACCGTCAGGGTGTTCGGGTAGCCGGGGGCGCCCTCCCAGTAGGTGCTGGTCAGGTCGTCGTTCGCGTTCGCCGCGACGAAGGTGTGGACCGTGCTGGACGCGGAGATCGGCTTGCCGACCGCCAGGTTCGAGCCGCCCCCGCCGGTGCCCGGCCGGGTGACGGCGTTGCTCGGGGAGGACACGTTCCCGGCGGCGTCCTTGGCGCGGACGGTGTAGGTCACCGTCGCCGAGGCGGGCTGGGTGTCGGTGAACGTGGTGACCTCGCCGACGCTCTGCCGCAGCTGGCCGTTGGCGTAGACGTCGTAGCCGGTCACCTTGACGTTGTCGGTGGCCGCGGTCCAGGTCAGCCTGACCTCGCCCGCGTTCGGCTGGGTGAAGGCGAGGTTCGTCGGCGCGGTCGGCGCCTGTGTGTCGCCGCCCTGGCCCTGGCGGGTGACCGTGTTGCTGTTCGCGGACTGGTTGCCGGCCGCGTCCTTCGCGCGGACGTAGTACGCGACGGTCGCGCTGCCCGGCTGGGTGTCGGTGAAGGTCAGGACGTTGCCCGCGACGGACGTGCGCAGCTCGCCGTTGGCGTAGACGTCGTAGCCGGTGACGCCGGTGTTGTCGGTGGAGGCGTTCCAGGTCAGCTTGATCTGGCCGGCGGCGGGCTCGGTGTACGCGAGCGAACCGGGCGCGGAGGGGGCCTGGGTGTCGCCGCCGGTGGGCCCGTAGACCTCCAGCTCGGAGACCTGGGCGGCCGGCTGCTCGGTGTTCGCGGTCACCAGGACGCGGACGTAGCGGGTGGTGGTGGCGTCGAACGGGATGGAGACGCTGTTCTCGCCGGCCGCGTTGAAGACGTAGCCCTTCGACGCGGTCAGGTCGGAGAACGAGGTGCCGTTCGTGCTGCCCTGCAGCTTCAGCGTCTGGGTGCGCGCGCCCCAGCCGGCGGGGAGGCGCAGCACGACCTCGTTGACGCGGACGGACGCGCCGAGGTCGGCCTGGATCCACTGCGGGAGCTCGTTGTTCCGGCTCTCCCAGTACGTGGCCCGGTTGCCGTCGTTCGCGTTCGCCGCGGTGTAGACCTCGGTGAAGCTGCTCGCGGTCAGGGTCTTGCCGGCGGCGAGGTTGGCGGACGTGCCGTCCGCGGCGTGCACCTGGAGGGCGGAGAGCTGGGCGGCCGGCCAGCCGGTGTTCGCGGTGATGTTCGCCCGGACGTAGCGGGCCTGCGTGGCCGGGAAGCGGACGGTCACGGTGTTCGCCGTCGCCGGGTCGAAGGTGTACTGCGCCGAGGCGACGAGGGTGGCGAAGCTGGTGCCGTCCGCGCTGCCCTGGAGGGAGAGCGTCTGCCGGCGGCTCTCCCAGCCGGCCGGCAGCCGCAGGACGACCTCGTCGACGCGGACGCTGCGGCCGAGGTCGGCCTGCACCCACTGCGGGAAGCTGCTGCCGCCGGCCTGCCAGTACGTGCCCTGGTTGCCGTCGGTGACGTTCCCCGCGCCGTACTCGGCCGCCGCGCTGCTCGCCGCGGCGGTCCCGCCCGCGGCGAGGTCGGGGCCGCCCGCCGCGGAGGCGGAGAGGGCGGGTAGGCCGAGCATCAGCAGGCTCGCGGTCAGGAAGGCGACGAGCGCGCGCCATCTCCCTCTGTGTCTGGTCATGGGGTTCTGCCCTCTCCATGCACGAATCTTGCACTCAACTGTTGGAGAATTGCAGAGAGTTGTAGAGAGGTCTACGGCTGGGACAGATAAATCGGAACGGGTCCTGTCTCTTGACAGGTACGGGGCGGAGGGTCACGATGCGGGGCGGGTCGTGCACGGAAAGTGCGGTGCATACGTGGGGCGGACGGGGGTAAACGGGGTTTCGGACGCGAGCTGCCGGGAGCTTCGTCGCGGAGTCGAGGAGCTTGGATGAACATGGGTACGGCGGCGGCCTGGGACGGCCTCGGCATACAGCTCGACGGTCCGCGGACGAGTTCCGGTGCGGCGTACGACGGCTCGGCGGAGTCGATCGGCGACGCGCGCCGGTTCGCGCGGGACTTCCTCGCGCGGGTCGCGGAGACCCCCGGCCTCGCGGTCGCCCCCCGCGTCGCGGGGACGGTGCAGCTGGTGGTGAGCGAGCTGGTCACCAACGCGTGCAAGTACGCGCCCGGGCCGTGCCTCCTCGACCTCGAGGTCACGTCCTCGACCGTCACCATCGCGGTGTGGGACACCAGCCCCACCCTGCCCGCGGTCCTCCCGCCCGACCCCTCCCGGGTCGGCCAGCACGGGCTGGAGATCGTCATGGCGCTCAGCGAGGGCGTGGAGTTCCAGCGGGAGACGGTGGGGAAGCGGATCACGATCCAGCTGGCGCGCTGAGTCGGGGGCGCGGGGGCGCCGGGGCCGCCGGGGCCGCACCTATCGTCCGGCCGGCCGCTTCGGGGGGCCGGACCGCGACCCCGCGCAGCCCACGGTCGCCGAGTGGCGCTGTCTGCGCCAGGAGGCGGACGGACTCGCTTACGCCTGGCGCGGGCCGTGCGAGGCCCCGATCGACGCGGCACCCGCCGGGCCGGCCGTGCGTCGCCTCTGTCCGTAGCGTTGACCGGGACGGACACGCCGGACTCCGCCGCGAGGGGACGGATCGCCACGACGGCGGGCACGGTCGTCGCGCGTCCTCCGCTCCAGGCCGGAGGCGGCATTGACGTCGTACACCGGGCGCCAGCAAGATCCCCCGTGTGAATCCCGATATACCGCCCTCGCCCTGGGCCCCGCCCGCGCCCCCGCCACCGGCCGAGGGGGCCGCCGGGCCGCAGGGACCCGGGGCCGGGTGGCCGCCGCAGGGTGCCGGGCAGGGTTGGCCGACGGCGCCGCCCGTGGTCGTCCCGCCGGTGGGGCCCGTGCGGGCCGCGGCCGGGGCGCGGTACGACCAGCAGGGGCGCAACGGGCGGGGCGGCAGGTTCGCGTGGCTCGGGGAGCTGTCGCTCGTCGTGTTCCTGGTCGCCGTGGGTCTGCTGGTCGTCGTCGTGATCGGGGCCGTCCTCGCGGCGGTGCTGGACGCGGAGCCCGCGTCGGCGGACAGCGAGATGACCTTCGAGGACCCCGTCGCCGACACGGCCATCCAGCTCGTCGGCATCGCGATCGGGATCCCGATCGTCCTGTGGGGCGCGCGGTATCTGAACAAGCGTCCGGCCGGCACCGTCTCCTCGGTCCTGGGCCGGCTGCGGTGGAAGTGGCTCGGGCTGTGCACCGCTGTCGCCCTTCCGCTGGTCGCCGTCCAGTTCGGCGTGCTGTTCGCCTGGGCCTGGGCGGACGGGTCCGCCGAGCCGACCGGGGACGGCTTCCCCGGCTGGACGACGCTTCTCGTGAGCCTGGCGATGCTCGCGGCGCTGGTGCCGTTCCAGGCGGCGGCCGAGGAGTACGTCTTCCGGGGCTGGCTGGTCCAGGTGATCGGGCGGGCCGTGCGGTCGCCCTGGCCCGCCGTCGTCGTCTCGTCGTTCCTGTTCGCCCTGGCCCACGGCTTCGGCGAACCCTCCGGGTTCGTCCTCCTCCTCTACTCGGCGCTGTGGTGGGGCTGGCTGGTCATCCGCACCGGCGGCCTGGAGGCGGCGATCAGCCTCCACACCGCCAACAACCTGCTCGCCTTCGGCCTCGCGGCCGGCTTCGGCGACCTGGCCTCCACCGAGACGGCCGCCGACGCCCCCTGGCAGGCGACGGTCGTCGAGTTCGTCTTCGCCCCGCTCTACTGCCTGGGGATCGCGTGGCTCGCCAAGCGGCGGGGGGTCGAGCGGGTGACGCCCTGACCGGCGACGTCTCCGACCGCCGTCCGAGATGCCGGCGCCTCGTCAGCTTGCGACGGATGACCTCTGCGGGGGCGTCGTCGAGGCGTGCCCGCGGTGCCCGCCGCCAGCGCCGGAGAGGCGGCGAGGGTGACGGGCTCCTCCGACGGCCCTTCGGCCGGTCGCCGTCCCGGTCAACCGCAGCTCCGCTACCCGCCGGACCCGTCGGCCCACGTCCAGCGTCACCGGTCCCCCGTCCCGTCGTCGTTCGTCGGCGGCCCGGTGCGCGAGGCGTCTCCGGGCGCCCGGCCCGGGCAGGGCACCAGCCTTGAGGAGCCGGCGGCTCGTCACGACGTCGGCGAGTCCTCGCCACCGGCGAGGCGTTCGGCAGCCGCCCCGCCCGTCGCAAGGTTGGCACCAAGCCGCGCCACGGGACGCCTGAAGCCCCGCCCGCCTGAAACGTCAGGAGGCTGACCAGGTTGGATGGCTCTATGGTGGGACGGAAACCGGAGGGAAGGCGACCGCCCTTCGGCATGCCAACGGGAATCGTCCTGCTCGCGACGCCGGAAGGCTGGCGTCACAGTGTCCTCACCGTGGACGGCGGGATGCGCTGCGGGCGCCTCACGGGCATTCCGGTCGACGCCGGCTCGGCCGAGGCCCGGGCCGCCGCAGCGGCCATGGTGATCGGACTCGCGCATGACTTCCACGAAACGCGGGTCGAGGTGACCTGGAATTCGCCCCAGGAACCCGGGGCCTGGACCGCCCTGGTGATCGCTGCCGCGCCCCAGCCGAATACCTCTGTTCGAACGACGAGCTGAGTTCCCCGAAGCCGTCGAAGGAGTTCTCCCGATCCCGGACGGCCGCAGTCGTCGCATCGGTGGCCATCCGATACGAGAGCTGCAAGGCACGGACGAGGCCGACCCCCGTCCTCGTCGAGCACCTCGACGCCCGATGGCGTCCGCGCCTTCGCCGCCGCTTCAGTCGTTCACCCCCGCAGGGTGGTCGGTGGCCGTACTGGGCAGTCCTTACGACGGGGGGACCGGGAGACATGACTGACGGCGTCGAACTGTGGCTGCTCAGTTCAGGCCGATACTGGGGAGCGAGCGTGATGGCCGCCTTCGGAGCGCGTGGCCTTGAGCGGTGGGACTTCATGGCCGTCATGTCGGCCGTCTTCTGCGTGGCCGCTCTCGGCGCCGGCCTCTGGACCACGTGGGAGTTCGTCCGCACGCCGCGCCCGTATGCGACGGCCCTCGCCGCCTTCAAGGAAAGAGAACGCGCTGAGCGATCGGGTTGACGCGTCGTGCTGTCGATGCCGGCCCGCTTCTGACCCTCGACGTCGCGAGCCGTCCCGCCGACGGCGCCGCGCTGCTCAAGCTGCTGACGAACGACGTGCCGCCGGTCGCCGCCAGGGAGATCGCGACCGGCCGGCACACAAGCGTGCTGTGAGTCGGCGATGCGGAGATGACGTCCGAACCGCCGACGTCGGTCCCGTCAGAGGGAGAGCCGGGGTCGCCGGTCCGGCCGGCCGCCGGACCTGCCGGACCCGTCGGGGACACCCGGGGGCGCCGGGGCCGTCGCCGCCGGCGCCCCCGAGGGGAGTACCGCGAGGTCACATGCCGTCGAAGTCACCTGCGAGCGCCGCCGCCATCCGCAGGTGCGGTACGGCCTCGGTGTCCCGGCCCTGCCGCTCGAGCGTGCGGCCCAGCATCAGCCGGGCGTACTGCTCGACCGGGTCGAGCTCGAGGACCGTGCGCAGTTCGGCCTCCGCACGCCGCAGCTGCGCCGAGTGGTAGTAGGCGCGGGCGAGCAGCAGACGCGGGGCCACCTGCTGCGGTGCCTCGTCGGCCAGGGCGTCGAGGATCCCCGCCGCCGTGGCGTACTCCTTGGCGTCGAAGAACTGCCGCGCGCGCTCCCAGCGCTCCGCCGCGGTTCCGTGGTCGTAGTAGGTCGTGTCCACTGCCGCCTCCTTCACAAGGGTCCCAACAGGGGCGTGACCGTTCGCATTCCACCGCCCGGCTGACGCGGACCACCCGGCGGCATCTCCGCGCCGCCCTCAGCGGGACGGCGCACCCCCGAGGCGTGGTCGGACCTCCCGCACGCGGGCGGGGGCGCGGACGAAAGCTGTCGGGGAGTTCGGCCCCCTGCCGGCCGCGCGCGGGAGGCGGGTCAGCGGTCGACCGGGTGGGGAGGGGCGGGTTCGGGCGTGGGCCGCGGGGCGGTGGGGATCGGGCCGCGGGGAAGGACGCGGTCCAGCCACGTCGGCAGCCACCAGTTGGCCCGGCCGAGGAGCGTCATCGTCGCCGGTACCAGCACCATGCGGACGACCGTGGCGTCGACGAGGATCGCGGTGGCCAGGCCGAGCCCGAACATCTTGGTGGAGGGGTCCTCGGCGACGACGAAGGACAGGAAGACCGCCGCCATGACGAGCGCGGCCGAGGTGATGATCCGGGCGGTGCGCGAGACGCCCTCGACGATCGCAGTGCCGTTGTCGCCGGTGCGCAGGTACTCCTCCCGCACGCGGGAGAGGAGGAACACCTCGTAGTCCATCGACAGCCCGAACAGGATGGCGAAGAGGAACATCGGGATGAACGACACGATCGGGACCGTCGCCTCAAGGCCGATGAGCGCGCCTCCCCAACCCCACTGGAAGACCGCCACCAGGACGCCGTAGGCCGCGCCGATGCTCAGCAGGTTGAGCAGGACCGCCTTGAGCGGCACGAGCACCGAGCGGAAGACCGGCACGAGCAGCAGGAACGACATCGCCAGCACGGCGGCGACGAACAGCGGCAGGCGCTCGCTGGTGCGCCGGCCCACGTCGGACAGGCTCGCGGTGGCGCCGCCGACGTGGGCCCTGGCGGGGCCGTCGCCGATCGCGGAGGGCAGCACGTCGGCGCGCAGGCGGGCGACGGTGTCGGCCGTGGCCTCGTCCTGAGGGCTGGTGGTCGGGAACACCACGAGGGTCGCGATGCCGGTGGCCCGGTCGACGTGCGCCGGCGCGACGGACGCGATGCCGGGGTCCGCCGCGACCGCCGTGACGAGCCGGTCCAGCACACCGGCATCACCGGAGGGGTCCGCGGCGACGACGAGGGGGCCGTTGGTGCCCGGGCCGAACCCCTCGGCGACGAGGTCGTGGGCGCGGCGCTCGGTACGGCTGTGGGGCAGCGAGCCGTCGTCGGGCAGGCCGACGCGCAGGCCGAGCACGGGCAGCGTCGCCGTCAGCAGCAGCCCCGCCGCGCCGATCGCGTACGGCAGCGGGTGCCGGTTGACGTGCCCGATCCAGCGGCGCCACCCGGCCGCACGGGCGGTGCCCGCCGCCGCGTCCCGCCGCGGTGCGCGCCGGCCCGGCCGACCGGTCCGCAGCGCCCGGCCGATCCGGCCGGCCCCGGCCAGGCGTGGGCCGGCGGCGCCAAGGAAGGCCGGCAGCAGCGTCACCGACGCGGCCACCATGATGAGGACGACGAGCGAGACGGCGATCCCGCCCACCGTCATGAACGGCACGTCCGCGACGGCCAGGCCGAGGATCGACACGACGACGACGCCACCGGCGAGGACCACCGGCCTCCCCGCCGTGGCCACCGCCCGACCCGCCGCCTCGCGGGGATCGAGCCCCCGCGCGAGGTACTCGCGGTGCCTGGCGAGCACGAACAGCGCGTAGTCGACGCCCACCCCGAGCCCGACCATGCTGCCCAGGACGGGCGCGAAGGTCGGGACGTCCGTCACCCCCGCCAGGACCGTCATCACGGCGACTCCGATGGCCAGCCCGAAGACCGCCATGCCGATCGGCAGCGCCGCGGCGAGCAGCGAACCGAACGCGAGGAACAGGATCGCGGCCGCGGCGAGCAGGCCGATCAGCTCGCTCGTGCCGCCGGCGGGGTCGGAGAACGCGAAGAACAGGTTCCCGCCCATCTCGATCCGCAGCGGCAGGTCGGCGCGCAGCCGGTCGCCGAGAGCGACGAGGGCGTCGAGGTCCGCGGCCGACAGCCGGCTCTGGTCGGGGTACTGCACCCGGACGACCGCGATCCGCCCGTCGGCCGAGACGAGGCCGTCGCGCACGGCGGCGTCTCCGCCCGCGTCGAGTGCCGCCCCCGGGTCGCTCGTGCCGAGCACGCGCGGCAGCCGCTCCAGCTCGGTCCGCAGCCGCGTGAGAGCGGTGCGCGCGCCGTCGTCGTCGAAGAACGTCGCACCGTCGTCGACGGGGGTGACGACCACCTGGGCCGTCATCCCCTCCTGGCCGGTGCCCGCCCGCGCGATCAGTTCCGCCGCCCGCCGGGAGTCCAGTCCCGGAGCGGTCATCTCGTCCGCAGTGCGCCCGCCGAAGGCGACGGCGGCGAGGACGGCGAGCGCGGCGGCGACCAGCCAGATCGCGATCACCCGCCAGGGGCGGCGGGCGGCGCCCGCACCCAGACGCGACAGGGCTTTCGAGAGCATCGGTCCTCCAAGAGGCTCGGCGGCCGCCCTGGTGCGGCCGCCGATGCCGAGGCTCGTCGCCGCGGCGTTCGGCGGCATCGGCCGGCGGGCCGCGGATCCGTCGGCCCCGGGGCGGAGTGACGAGCCGTCCTTTCGGCCGATGCGCGGCCCGCCGCGATCCCTAGGCTGGAGGCGTGCTCCGAGACGACCTGCGCACCCTGTGGACCGAACCCCGGCCGTCCGACGCGCCCGCCCGGGTGCGGCGGGACTGGGCACTGCTCGCCGCGGGCGTCGCCGGCACGGCGCTGGAGGCCGTCCTGCGGGAGGAGGTCGTGTGGCGGCCGGTGGCGGTGCTGCTCAGCGTATGGCTGTGCGTGCTGCCCCTGTGGCGCCGGACCCGCCCGCTGGCGACGGTGGCGCTGGCGTTCGGCGCGGTGCTCCTGGTCGCGGTGGCCTCGCTCGTCGCCGCTCCGCGTGAGCCCGTCGGGCTGTACACCGGCGCGGTCGTGCTCGTGCTGGTGTACGCGCTGCCCCGGTGGGGGTCGGGACGCGAGATCGTGCTGGGCGGCGCGGTGGTCCTCACCGTCGGCGTGCTGTGCGTCGCCATGGACGGGACCCCCGTCGTCGAGAAGGTCGTGGGCGTCGTCTTCCTGCTGCTGCCCGGTGTGCTCGGGGCCGCCGTGCGGTTCCGGGTGACCGCTCGCGAGCGGCAGTCGGAGCAGCTGCGCTCCCGCGAGCGCGAGCAGCTCGCCCGGGAACTGCACGACACGGTGGCCCACCACGTGTCGGCCATGGTGATCATCGCCCAGGCCGGCCGGGTGCTCGCGGACACCGATCCGTCCGCCGCCGTCGAGGCCCTGGAAGGGGTCGAGGAGGAAGGCGCGCGCACGCTGGAGGAGATGCGCGCCATGGTCGCCGCGCTGCGCGACCGCGGGGTCGGCGCCGAGCTCGCGCCCCCGGCCGGAGTCGCGGACCTGGAGCGCCTGGTGCGCACCCCGGGGGGCCGCCTGAGGGTCGACCTGCGGCTGGACGGCGAACTGGGCGCGCTGCCACCGGCCGTGGACGCGGCCGTCTACCGGATCGTGCAGGAGTCGGCGACCAACGCGCTGCGCCACGCGGTCGACGCGACCGAGCTCGTCGTCCGGGTCTCCGCGCAACGGCACACCGTGCGGGTGAGCGTGCGCGACGACGGCCGGCGCACCGGCCGGGGCCGCGACGGGTACGGTCTCACCGGGCTGCGCGAGCGCGCGACCCTGCTCGGCGGCACCCTGCGAGCCGGCCCGGGCGCCGACCGGGGCTGGCACGTCGAGGCCGAACTGCCCGGGGCGAGGAGCGAGAGCGATGTCCGTTCGCGTCCTCGTCGCTGACGACCAGGCGATCATCCGCACCGGGCTGCGGATCATGCTGAACGCCCGACCCGGCATCGAGGTGGTCGGCGAGGCCGCCGACGGGGGCGAAGCGGTCCGCATGGCCCGCGAACTACGCCCCGACGTCTGCCTGTTCGACATCCGCATGCCGGTGCTCGACGGGCTGGAGGCCACCCGGCTCGTCGCCGGCCCGGACGTCGCCGACCCGCCGGCCGTGGTCGTCATCACCACGTTCGACCTCGACGAGTACGTCTACGGCGCGCTGCGCGCCGGCGCCCGCGGCTTCCTCCTCAAGGACACGGGGCCGGACCTGCTGGCGCAGGCCGTGCGGTCGGCGTCCGACGGCGAGGCGCTCATCGCGCCCAGCGTCACCGTCCGTCTGCTCCGGACGTTCGCCGACCTGCCCGCCGGCCGGCCCGCGGCCCAGCCGGTCGCCCCCGTCACCGCCCGCGAGGAGCAGGTGCTCCTCGCCGTCGCCCGCGGGTTGACCAACACCGAGATCGCCGACGCGCTGCACATCAGCCTCAGCACGGTGAAGACGCACCTGGCCAGCCTGATGGCCAAGCTCGGCGCCCGCAACCGGGTCGAGATCGCGATGTGGGCGTACGAGACGCGCCGCATCCTCCCCGGCCCCTGAGCCGCGCCCCGGGCCGTGCCCCATGGGCGCCCGCCCACCCGGCCGGGACCCGCCGACCCGGGCCGGCCCGTGCAGGACAAGGCCGTCGCCGCCGCTGACGAGCCCAGGGGCGCCGAGAAGAAGGGCGGACCCGCTGCCGAGGAGAAGACGCAGGCCGAAGCGTTCCAGGCCTGCGTCGCGAAGTCCGGCACGCCGACGGAGAAGAGCGCCGTCGAGGACGTCACGAAGGTGACCGGCACGGACAAGCGCAACGACATCCTCGACGCGGCCGAGGTGTACACCGACTTCACCGGCGGCATGGTGGGCCCGCACGCCGGCAAGGGCAAGCTGATCGCGTCGGCGTTCGCGTCCTGCCACGAGTCGGGGAACGGGCTCGTGACCGTCTACGACCAGGACGGGGAGATCCTCTCCAGCGGCAACTACTAGGCCGTACTCCAGAAGCCGGTGACCGTCCGGCGGCCGCCGGGGGAGTCGCGGGCGGCCGACCGCATGACGAGGTCGAAGGCGACGGCGTCGGAGGGGTCCGTCCGCGCCGCGCCTTGGGGTCAGCGAGGGCTGAGGGTGGCGCCGAAGGCGAGCAGGGCCGTGCGGGCCGCGGGGTAGACGTCGGCGGGGAAGCGCCGGTCGGAGGTGAGGGTCGCTTCGAGCAGCGGCTTCGCGGCGGAGGCCTGGGCGCCGACGCGGGCGACGTACTCGACCGCCGCACGACAGGGCTCGTCGGCACGGCCTGAGTTCAGAGGTGCCAGGGCGGCCAGCGGGACCGGGACGGCGGCGTCGGTGTCGCCGGTGAGGCGCCACCAGGCATGGGCGGCCTGGACGCGGGTCCACGGGCCGGGGGACTCCAGGAGGGGGCGGACCGCGGTCGCGTACCGCCCCGCCCGGGGTCCCAGCTCCGCCAGGCGCGGGAGGCCGGCGTAGCCGAGGCCTCGGGGTGTCTCGCCCTCCAGGAAGGCGAGGAAGACCTTCGGGTCCCCGGTGATCCGCCAGTGGGCCCACGCCGCGTTCTGCGCGCCGTGCCATCGGCGGATGCCGATCGGCAGCGGGGTGCCGCCGTCGTGGCGGGGTGGTTGCGAGACGCCGAGGGCGAAGCCCGCGAGGACGTCCGCCGCGGGCGCCGCCGCCGCGCCGATACTGCCGAGCACGTCGCAGGCCCATCGCACGTTGCGCGTGGCGAGCGTCGACAGCAGTTCCGGGACCGCCGCGCCCGCGGCGGGACCCCACACGGCCAGTGCCGAGAGGACCGGGCGCAGTCCTTCGTGGCCGGCGGAGTGGACGAGCAGGCGGCGGATCCCGGGGAGCAGCACGTCGGCCGATCCCACCATCGGTCGCAGGACCTCGCCGAGCGAGGTCGCCAGGAAGAGCGGCAGTCGGCCGCCGGCCTCCAGCCACCGTTGGACCGGGGCGAGGGCTCCCGGGTGGCCCAGACGGGCGAGAGCCAGCGCCGCGGGTCCGGCGACCCGTTCGTAGGGGTCGTCGGCAGCCGCGAGCAGGGCGCGGACGGCCGATGTGACGTCCTGCGTGGAGTCGGCCGACACGAGCCGCGCCAACGCCAGCGCCGCGTCGCCCCGGACGTGTGACTGACGGGACTCCACGCATCGCACCAAACCGGCCACCAATTCCGGCCGGGGCGCGCGCCACCCCTGCAGGATGTCCGAGGCGATGCAGACCGCGCCCTCGACCACCACGGAGGACGCGGAGTCGAACCCGCGCAGCGCCAGCGCGACCCCGCGGTCGACGTGCGCGGACTCGTCCAGCCGCAGATCGTCCGGATCCACTCCCTCGGCTGCCAGCAGCTTCCGCGCCGCGAAGCCGTGGACCGCCCCCGTCCCGAGCGCCATGGCCCGCAGGGTACAGCGACGCAATCCCTGTGGATCACCCCGCGTCGCCTACGTTCCACCCCTCCACCGCCCCTTCTCGCTCCGACGTGCGGGTCGCCGGAAGGCCGTCTGCCGGTTTTCGTCGGACGACCTTCCGGCGGGGCTTCGTGGACGCCCCGTCAGATATGTGTGCGACGCATGTTGGTCTAGACCTTGACAGGTCCAGACCACTGCGGTGTGATCGGCGCATCCTGAACCCCCACTCAAGGATGTGGTGACGTGTCACGCCTGCCCGCAGTCAGAGTCTCCCGATGGATCGCCTCGCTCGCCGCCGCAGCACTCCTCGCGGTGCTGCTGCCGTTGTTCGCGGCCGGGAGCGCCGCGGCAGCGGCGTGTGCCGGTGCGTGGAGTGCGAGCGCGGTGTACACGCAGGGGAACACCGTCTCGCTGAACGGCCGGAACTATGAGGCCAAGTGGTGGACGCAGAACGAACGGCCGGGCACCACCGGTGAGTGGGGCGTCTGGAAGGACCTGGGCGTCTGCGGGGGCGGCGGCGGAGGCGGCGAGAACCCCGACCCGTCCGGATTCATCGTCTCCGAGGCCCAGTTCAACCAGATGTTCCCGAGCCGGAACAGCTTCTACACCTACGCCGGCCTGGTGGACGCGGCGAAGACGTTCCCCCTGTTCACGAAGGAGGGCAGCGACACCGTCCGCAAGCAGGAGGCCGCCGCGTTCCTCGCGAACGTCAGCCACGAGACCGGTGGGCTGCGGTACGTCGTCGAGCAGAACACGGCCAACTACCCGCACTACTGCGACACTTCGCAGTCGTACGGCTGCCCGGCCGGCCAGGCCGCGTACTACGGCCGCGGGCCGGTCCAGCTGAGCTGGAACTTCAACTACAAGGCCGCCGGCGACTACCTCGGCCTCGACCTGCTGCGCAACCCGTACCTGGTCGAGCAGAACCCGTCCGTCGCCTGGCGCACCGGCCTGTGGTACTGGAGCACGCAGAACGGCCCCGGCACGATGACCCCGCACTTCGCGATGGTCAACCAGCGCGGCTTCGGAGAGACGATCCGCTCCATCAACGGCTCGCTGGAGTGCAACGGCCGCAACCCCGCGCAGGTCCAGAGCCGCATCAACAACTACCAGAGCTTCACGTCCATCCTGGGTGTGGCCCCGGGGTCCAACCTGAGCTGCTGACCGCCTTCCCCGCGCTGACGGGCCGTACCGGAGGGGCCTCGCCTCCGGTACGGCCCGTCGTGCCGTGCGCGGTACTGTCGTCCGGGACGTACCGGTACGAGCGGGGTGGGATGCCATGGGTGACACCGAGCGGGAGCAGGGCTTCCTGGACGGGCTGCGGGCGGCGAACCAGGTGCTGCCCGGTGAGGAGGCGGTGAGCGGCAGTGCGGCGCGGGCCGCGTCTGCGCTCGACGGTCAACTCGCGGCGTTGCGGGCGGAGGTGGCCGAGCAGGATGCCCAACTCGCCTTCCTCGACCGGCTGCACGCCGCCGCCCCCGAGCTCGCCCGCATCGAGCGGCTCCACCCGGACGCGACCTCCGTCGCCGACCTCTTCGACCGCGCGGGCGTCACCCCGGAGTCGGTCGGTCTCCTCCCCGACGATCTCCCGCGCGTGGAGGCGCACTTGAGGGAACTGCGGCAGTGAGCCTTGTCGCTGTGCGGCGTCCCCGCAGTGGGGATTCGCCGCTGCGCGGCTGGTGCGGAGTGTGGATTCGCCGCTGCGCGGCTCGTCCGGAGTGTGGATTCGCCGCTGCGCGGCTTGGGCGGCGGGAGGGGAGGGGGTCCGCCGCTGCGCTGCGATTCCAGGGAGTTCTGCCGCTGCGCGGCAGGTGCCACGCCGCTGTGCGGCTCGCCCGGAGCGTAGGCCCCCGTTGTGCGGGGGCCTCACACGCTGCTGTGCGGCGTGTCCGGAGTGAGGGTCCGCCGCTGCGCTGGCCTGGGGTGCCCCCGCGGTGGCGAAGGAGCGAGGGGGTGCGCCCGACCGGCTCGCCCGGCCCCCGTACGGACGGGGCGCCTTGTCGGCGCGTCCCCTGCACTCGGGCATGTCTTGCACGACGGCGGCCGCAGGCGCCGTCACGGCCGCCGGACCCGCACGGGCCACCGCGCCCCGTCTCCGCGAGGCCCGCGCACGGCCGCCGGACCCGCATGGGCCACCGCACCTCCGCCCCCGCGAGGCCTGCGCTGTCACGGCCGCCGGACCCGCATGGGCCACCGCACCTCCGCCCTCGCGAGGCCTGCGCTGTCACGAGCGCCGGACCCGAGCGGGCCACCGCGCCCCCGCTCCGGGCGGCCCCTAGCGAGGCTTGCGTCGGCCTTTGCGGGCGCGTTCGAAGGTGGTGATGTCGGGGGTCCAGGGGCCGTGGGGGTCGAGTGCGGGGCAGCCGCCGTGGAGGAAGGCGTCGACCAGGGTTCGATAGGCGTCGAGCCCGTCGACGAAGGTGAACTCGACGTGGTAGCGGGAGTCCGTGTCGACGGCATCCTGGCGTACCGTCGTGACCCGGGAGGCGGAGTCGGCGTAGAAGAGGAGCTGCACGCCCTCGCCCGCCGTCTCGTCCTCGAGGGTGAACATGTCGCTGCCCGCGGCCGCGCGGTCCGCGACGAACTCCCAGAAGGCGGCGGAGGCACTGCGGGGGCCGCCCGGTAGCCACTGCTGCTCGACGCCCTTGGCGTCGGTGAACAGGAGCGCCGACCTGCCCGGGCCACCGCGGGGTGCGTCGGCGGGCTCCGCGTCGTCCGTGGGGGCGCTCCGAGTGCGGGTCGCGGTCTCCGCGCACATCAGGAAGCTCACCGAGCGGACGGTGTCGTCCGCGAGGTCGGGGTGGGTGCGGCGGACGGCCGCCTCGACCGCTGTCGCCACCCGGTCCCACGCACCCTTGTCCGTGGTGCGGTTCCCCCGTCGCGGGTCGAGACCGATCCGCAGCCCGGCGCACGCCTCCTCCGCGACGGCGATCACGCGCATCACCTTCGGCAGCATCGCGGCGGTGACCGCCCTGGGCGTCCGCCGGGGAACCGTCCCCCCGCGCGCGTACTGGCCGGTGTACCGCAGGATCGCCGTGTCCAGCGGGCCGAGCCGCTGTCCCCGCGCGGCGCGGCGGCGGTTCGCGGCGTACTCCTGGGCGCGCTGCGCGTTCGGCGTCTCCGTGGCCGAGCGCAGGGCCGCGCAGAGTTCCCCGCGCTCCAGGAGGCGGATGTCGGCTCCGTGGGCGACGAGCCGGCTCCGGTCCCACGGGATGCGGCCGAAGAGCGCGTCGACATCGGGAGCCGGGGCGAGGAGGACCGGGTCGAGCAGCGCGACCGCGGCGTCCTCGTCGAGCGGGCCGCGGGTTCCGGCGGCGTCGCACAGGGGAAGGAGCGCGCTCCACAGCAGGAGGTGGCGGGTCAGGTCGTCGCGGATCGCCGCGAGATGGACCGCCTCGAGCGGGAGCGTGAACGTCCGGGGATCGTGGTTGGCGTCCGCGCCGGCGCCGAGCATCAGCCTCAGCTCGCCGTCCTCGCGGACGACGGTCGGGATCCATCCGCTGCCGCGCGAGAACACGGTCTCCGTCACGGGGCCGCCGCCTCGGTCCGGCACCGGTCGGCCGCGGCCGGGCCGGGCGGGCGGCAGGCGTCGTGGCGGAGGCGCGGGGCCGCCTCGTACGGCACTCTCACGACCACCGTTCGCACGCGGCGGCGAGGCGGGCGTCCGTGTGCACCCAGACCTCGCCGCCGGCGGCATCGGCCGGGGCGTCGGCCCGTTCGAGGCCGAGGAACGCGATCAGGGCGAGTAGTTCGGCCCGTTCGGCCTCCTCCTCGTCGGCGTCGTAGGCGTCGAAGAAGACGTAGTAGCGGTCGCTCGGATCCACGATGCCCGAGTCGGCCCAGATGCGGGCGACCTCCTGGAGCGCCGCCGCCTCCGTCGTGAACACGGCGGCGCGGGCGGCGCCGCGTGCCGCCGGTGGCGCGTCGAGGTCGGTGAGGTCGGGGAACCACTGGCCGAAGTGGTCGAGCCCGGCGTGACCGTTCTCGAAGAACAGCATCGTGCTCGTGAGGTAGCGGTTGCCGCGGTCGATGCGGAGGTACTCCGTGCGAGGCCGGTCCGCGCCCCCGCGCCGGGCGATCGCACGCTGCTCGGGCATGAGGGCCAGGCTCTGGCCCGTCGACCCGTCGGCGATGGTGCAGGTGCCGGACTCCCGGCCGCCGAAGAACGCGGCGAACGCCTCGTAGGCCTCCTGCGGATCGGCCACGGAGACCTCTTCGGCGGTGCCGTCGGCGGTGGTGAACACGAACCGCCGGGGTGCGGGGGCGTACGGGCGGGCCATGGGCGTCCTTCGCTCGCGGGGTAAATCCCGGCAGCTTAGCGCCGTGCCGGTCCGCCGGCCTCACCCGCCTCCGCCGCCGGCCCCACCCGGCTCCAGCGGCGGGTTGAAGCGGGAGTACTCCGGGTCCGACCACCGCAGTGGCGAGGCGTGCGGGGTCTCGACGGCGTGCTCGACGGTGAAGTCCACCGCGCGCTCGCCGCCGTCCCAGTCGATCGCCGCCGTGCCCGAGAGCTGGAGGGTGGTGCCGGTGGTCCAGTCGGTGAGGAGCAGGCCGGTGCGCGGGTTGACGTCGATGTTGCCGAGCGTGTTGAACATCGCGTTGCCGGCGTAGTCGGGCCAGCGCAGGCGGGTGGGGGACAGGGCCCGGAGGAAGCCGGGGCGGCCGCCCCGGTGGGAGGCGTCGGCGTTGCCGTCGCGGTCGGCGGTGGCGACGAAGAAGGTGTCGGCGGCGGCGACGAGCGCGAGCTGCCCGGGATCGAGGGCCTGGCCGCGGCGGGGAGCTGAAGGCGCCAACAGGGGTGCGAAGGACGGCAGTTCGCGTCGTTGGATGTACTTCGGGCAGTTGGCGTACACCTGGTCGAGATCGACCAGGAACCCCTGCGGGGCGGGCCGCGTGGTCCCGTTGAGGCGCATCCGCCGCCTCGTTCCCGGGTCGATGGCGAGCATCCCGACGTGGACGGACCCGCTCGCGTCCGTCAGCACCTGGTGCAGCGGGTCGCCGGGCAGCGGGTCCGCCCGTACGGTCACGGTCGTCGGCCCGGTCGCGGCGGCGAACCCCGGCGGGCCGGTGAGGAGCGAGGCCCACATCCGGCCGGCGCCGTCCGCCGCGCCGACCACCAGCATCGGCCGGTCGGCGAGGAAGCGGGCCGCCACGTCCGGGACGTCGTTGCGGACGATCCGGGCGACGGACGCGGCGCTGTCGAGCAGACCGGACCGCCGCTGCACCGCGCGCTCGCCGGGGTGGTAGTCGGACGCGGCCATGGCTAGAAGAACCCGCAGGTCGGAGCCGCGCCCGACGGGGCCGGCGCGCCCTCGGCGCCGGTCGGGGCGTAGATCTCCAGCCGGATGCCGTCGGGGTCGGTGAAGAAGATCCCGCCGGACGCCCCGCCCTCGCCGTGCGCGACGACGCCGTCGTGCACGAAGGCCGCGCCCAGTTCGCGCAGGACGGCCTCGGCGGCCGTCACCTCGTCGATGGACCCGACCTCGAACGACAGGTGGTGCAGGCCGGCCGTGCTCGGCGAGAACGGCTCGCCGCTCTGCTGCCACAGGGTCACCACCAGCCGCTCGTCGCGGCCGAGGAGCGCCCAGCGGCGGTCGTCCTCCTTGCCCTCGGCCCGGACGGTGAGGCCGAGCAGGCGGGTGTAGAAGGCGGTCGACCGTTCGAGGTCGGTGACGTTCAGGCCGACGTGGCCGGTCCGCAGGGTGGCTGGCGGGGTGGTCTCGGCCAGGGGCGTCGTCATGGCATACCTCCGTAAGGGCGCGGCAGCGGTAGGCTAACCGGTGAAATGAAATTTAGCGGTGTCCACATGGATCGGCAACCGCTGAAAGTCGAGTGACCGGTTAGATGGAGGCGGTGTGATCGGATGGCCCCACGACACGAAAGGCGCGCACCCATGAGCACCCCGCCCCCCGACCCCCGCCCGCTGACCGGCGAACCGCTGCCGCTCGACCTGCTCAACACCCGTTGGGTGGACGGCGGCGGGCCGCGCGACCTGCTCCGCATGCCCGACGGCGTGCGGACGTGGCTCGCCTCCGCCGGGCTCGACACGGCCGCGGCGGACGATCCGGCGACGTCGGACGCGCTCCTCGCCACCCGCGAGGCGCTCGCGGTGCTGGTCGGTGCGGATGCGCAGGCGGACCGTGCGCAGGCCGTCGCCGCGCTCAACCGGACGCTCGCGCGCGGGCGCGTCCGCCGCGAGCTGGGCCCCGACGGGCCCGCCGCCGTCGTCGAGACCGACACCCCCGCCTGGCTGCCCGCCTGGCGCGCGGCCGAGGGGTACCTGCGGCTGGTCGAGGCGGACCCGGGCGGCCTGCGCGTGCGCAAGTGCGCGAACCCGGCGTGCGTGCTGCACTTCCACGACACGTCGAAGAACGGCGGCCGCCGCTGGTGCTCCATGGCCGGCTGCGGCAACCGCGCGAAGGCGAGCCGGCACTACGCGCGCAGCCGTCGGGATCAGGCGGCGACGTCCGGGTAGGCGTTCCCGGTATGAGTACCCGACACGCGCCTGACCTGCACCGACCCACCCCCTTGCGGCGGCTCGCGGGCCGCCGCGGACCCACCGGCCGCCACCGTCGCCGTACCACCGCCGCGAAGGTCTACGGCTCGACGTACGCCGCCGTCGCCGCCACCGCCGTGCTCGGCGCGGCGGCCGTCGACCCGGACAGCCGCTGGTACCGGACGCTGCGGAAGCCGTCCTGGCAGCCGCCGTCCTGGTCCTTCGGCGCGGTGTGGACGCCGCTCTACGCCGGGCTCGCCTGGTCGGCCGGCCACGCCCTGCTGCGCACCCCGCCCACCGCCCGCCCCGCCCTCGCCGGCTCCTTCGCCGCGAACCTCGCCCTCAACGCCGGCTGGAACTGGCTCTTCTTCGGCGCGCGCAACCCCCGCGCGGGCCTCGCCGGCACCACCGCGCTGCTCGCAAGCGACGTCCAGCTCATCGCCCGCGTCGCCCGCCACGACCGCACGGCGGCCACGGCGCTCTTCCCGTACGCGGCCTGGACGGCCTTCGCGACGGCCCTGAACCTGGCGATCGTGCGGCGCAACCGCGGCTGACCGCCGGTGTGTTGCGGTCGTGTGCACGACCTGGCGGACGCGGCCGCCGCGCACCGGCTGCCCGAAGCGGGCAGGAGCACGGGGAAGGCGGTGCTGCGGGTCGCCGGCTGAGCCCGGGCTACACGGGGGAGAGCCGCCGGCGCAGCAGGCAGAAGACGTTGCCCTCGGGGTCGGCGAGGACGTGCCAGGACTCCTCGCCGCTCTGGCCGACGTCCGCGGGCTTCGCACCGACCGCCAGCAGCCGCTCCAGCTCGGCGTCGAGATCGCGGTCGGTGGGGTTGACGTCGATGTGCAGCGGGAGCTTCGCGACGCGCGGGTCCGTGCTCGGGCTGAGGATCAGGGTCGGCTGCGGGCCGCCGAAGCCCTCCGCCGGGCCGATCTCGATGCTCCCGTCGTCGTCCCGGTCGAGTTCGACGTAGCCGAGCACCTCGCACCAGAAGGCGGCGAGGCGCTCGGGGTCGGCGCAGTCCAGGACGAGTTCACTGATGCGGCAGGCCATGCGGGCGAGGGTACGCCCCGCACGGGGCGCGCGGCGTCCGATCCTCCCACCCACTCTCCGGCGCGGTGCCGGGCCCGTTCGCGCCCTTCGGCAATGGCGCTCGAACGTGCCGGTCGGTGCGCTCCCCCCACCGGGAGCGCACCCGTGCCGGTGCCGTCGGGGTCCTCGGGAGACCTCGGCGGCACCGGCGGTTCCGGGGCCGGCGCGGGTCGGCCCCCGCTCGGGGGCGGGGCCGGACGCGCGCGGGGTCAGAAGGCGTAGAGGGTTCGCCCGTCCAGGTGAGCCGCCAGCTCGCAGGCGTTGCCGAAGCTCGCCGACCAGTTGACGCGGCGGCCGTCCCACACCCCGTCGGCGGTCACCGTGACCGGGTCGAACTGCCGGGTGCACATCCGCGTGGGGCTCTCCGCCACCAGGGACGCCAACCGGCCCTGCACGGACCGCAGTTCGCTGCACGCGGCCTGCGGGTCCGGGTGGGTGCCGGTCGCCCGGGGCGCGCAGCTCAGGGTCACCGCGCGCTCGACGGTCGCGGTGGCCGGGTCCGACCCCCGTGCGATCCCGAGCGTGATCGCGGACGGCGCGTAGAGGCCGTACGCCGGCGGCGCGGAGGCGGGCTCCGCCGCGGCCCCGGTGGCCGTGGCGGTCAGGATCAGGGCGGCGGCGGTGCCGACGGACAGCAGGGTGCGACGCACGGGAATCTCCTCGGATGCGGGCCGATGACTTCGCTGGGGAGTGTTGCGGATGCGGAGCGTGCGCGCACGGCGGGTCATGGGGTTCCGGCCGCGGCGCCCCGAACGGCCGGACCGAATGGTCGTTCGGGCAGCGTGCAGGGGGTGGAATGGTCCGTTCCGAGGTGTCCAACATGTGGACGATTGACAGTGGTACAACGAAAAACGACCCTCTGAGCTGCGCCGACGAAAATTGGTCCAGTAACGTACAAGATCTTGTTGTCCGGAAATCGCCGCTGTGGTGCCGACTATCGGTGAACCCCTCGCGCCCTCCGCCTCAACTCCGCGTGACGCGCCCGCGCAGCGCCGTGAACGCGAGCGTGAAACTGACCGCCCCCACGCCGAGGATCGCGAGCAGCCCCGGCCACAGCTCCGACCACGCCCACCCCTCGGTGAGCAGCGAACGCAGCGCGGCGAGCAGATAGGTGACCGGGTTGTAGTCGGCGATCGTCGCCAGCCAGCCGGTGAGCGCCTCCTGCGGGAGGAACGCCGTGGTGAGGAACGCGAACGGGAAGAACAGCAGGAACGAGGAGTTCACCGCGCCCGGACTGCCGGTGCGCAGCGCGATCGCGTAGGGGAAGCCGGTGAAGGCGAGCCCCCAGAGCCCCGCGATCACGACGAACACGACCGCGCCGCCGACGCCCGTCGCGAACCGCACGCCGACCGCTGCGCCGAGCAGCAGCACGGGCACGCACAGCGCCATGACCAGCGCTAGGTCGGCCACCATCAGCCCCAGGAGCAACGCGGTGCGCCGCACCGGGGTGAGCAGCAGGCGGTCGAAGTAGCCGCTGCTGATGTCGATGACGAGCCCGCTGGCCCGCGAGATGCCCGTGACGGCGAAGACGATCGCCACCGGCAGCTGGAAGGCCCGGAAGTCGTCGACCCCGGTCGCCTCGGCGACCTTCTCGAGCGAGCCGATGTTCACGGCGAAGAAGAACACCGGGATGATCAGCGCCGGGATCACCGTCTCCAGGTCGCGCGGGATGCTGCGCAGCGCCCGGATGGCGACGGAGTTGACGTCGTGGAGGAATCCGGCGGGCCGGGAGCCGCGGGCCGGGTCGGTACGGGGGGCGGTGACGGTCATCGGGACTCCGCGGTGGGGTGCTCGGGGTCGTCCTTGTCGGCGATGCGCTCGCCGGTGACGGAGAGGAACACGTCGTCGAGCGACGGGCGGCGCAGGGAGATGTCCCGGACGGCGACGTCCGGCGCCCGGTCGAGCGCGACGGCGATGGGGGTGACGGCGGCGGGCCCGTCCGAGACGCTCAGTGTCAGCGTGCTCCCGCTCGTGTCGACCCGTTGGACGACGTCCGTCGCGCGCAGCACGTCCAGGGCGGTGGACACGGAGCCGTCGAGGGTGACCACGACGACATCCGTCCCGATCGCCCGCTTGAGCTCGTCAGGCGTCCCCTCGGCCACCAGCCGGCCCTGGTTGATGATCCCGACCCGGTGGGCGAGCGCGTCCGCCTCCTCCAGGTACTGGGTGGTCAGGAAGACGGTCATCCCGTCCTCCGCGTTGAGGCGGCGCACCTCCTCCCACACGCGCGCCCGGCTCACCGGGTCGAGCCCGGTGGTCGGCTCGTCGAGGAACAGCACCTCGGGGCGGTGCACCAGGGCGAGCGCGAGGTCCAGGCGGCGCTTCATGCCGCCGGAGTAGGTGGCGACGGGCCGCGCCAGCGCGTCGCCGATGTCGACGAGCCCGGCCAGCTCGTCGGCGCGGGCCCGCGCGTCGCCGCCGCTCAGACCGTAGAACCGGCCCTGCAGGCGCAGGAGTTCCAGCCCCGTCTGCTTGGCGTCCAGCGCGGCCTCCTGCAGCGCGACCCCGACGCGCAGGCGCACCTGCTTCGGCTGCGTGGACACGTCGTACCCGGCCACCACGGCCCGGCCCGCGGAGGGGGTGAGCAGGGTGCACAGCACCCGGGTCAGCGTGGACTTCCCCGCGCCGTTCGGGCCCAGGAACCCGTACATCTCCCCGCGGGGGAGGGCGAGGCTGACGTCGTCCACCGCGACGACGTCGCCGAAGCGGCGTGTCACGTGCTCGGCGGACAACGCGACGTCCGACTCCGGCATGCGTTGCGTCCTCTCGTACGGCGGCGGGCTCTGTCGCACCCCGGTGCGCATCGGATGCGGCGTGCGGCAGGATGCGGGGTGCCGCAGGTCGCCGCGCTGCGGGTACGGGGTGCGGCAGGTCGCCGCACGGCCCGCCCCGACGGCGACGGCGCGCACCGCGTCGGCCCCCGCCATCCTCCAGCACGCCCCCCGCCCCACCCCCCGGACACACCGCCGACACCCCCGGCTTGTGCACCGTCCGGCCCTTCACACCCCGTGCGATCCGCACGCCACCACCGCGCCCGTCCACACCCTGCCCGGCGGGCCCACCGGGGCCGACGCTGGGCGGGCCGGACGACGAAGTCCGCCCGATCCGCGCCGTCCCGGTGCCCGGACCCGAGGAAGAACCATGCGCACACCCCTCCCCGCCCTCGCCGCCGTCCTCGCCCTCGCCGCCGCCCCCGTGGCCCTCACGACCCCCGCGCAGGCCTCCACCCCCCTGATCCTGTGCACCGGATCCGTCACCGTGGACTACTCCCCGCCGCTCGGCCCGCTGCCCCGGCAGACGACGCAGGGAGTCACGGAGCGGCTCGGCGCGAGCGGGGGCGGCAGCTGCACCGGCCCGTTCGCGGGCGGCAGCGCGTTCACCGTCTTCGACCAGCAGGTCAGCTGCCTCGCGCAGGGGTTGGGCGACACGCTGGTCCAGAACGTGGTGACCTACCACTGGCAGGGCGGACAGACGAGCACGATCACCTACCCCGTGACCACGGTCGTCCACGCGGGCAACCAGGAGATCGTCACCTCCACCGGAACCGTCACCGCCGGCTACGGGGCGGGCTCCCTGTCCGAACGGGTCGCCGTCTACCCCAGCCTCGACGTGCTCGACTGCCTCGGCTCGGACATCACCCGGCAGACGGGCGTCCTGACGGTCACGCTGGGTTGAGCCCTCCGGCGGGCACGGGCGGCCCCGGGGTCCGTCCGCCGGGCGCGTGCGTGCGTTCAGGGCCGGTGGGTCCGCATCCGCCACGCCGCGGCCGTGGCGAGGGCGGCTGCCGCGATCGGCACCGCGAAGGCGGCCGTCGGCCCGAGGTGCTCGGTGGTCCAACCGCCCGCCGCCGAGCCGCCCGCGATGCCGCCGAGCAGCGCGGTGACGACGACCGTCATGCCCTCGTTGAGCCGTCCCGCGGGGACCCGCAGCTGGACGAGCGCCATGCCGGTGACCATGGCGGGCGCCGTCGCCATGCCCGCGAGGAGCAGGGCCGGCGCCAGCGCCCACACCGAGGCCGTCGCGGCCGCGGCGGCGAAGGGCAGGGACATCAGCCCGGTCATCGCGGCCAGGCACAGCGGGAGCCGGCGTCCGGGATCGGCCGCGGCCGGCCGCGAGCCGTACCAGAGGCCCGCCAGGAATGACCCGGTCGCCTGGAGGGCGAGGACGAGGGTCGCCGAGGACGCTGTCGCCCGGGCGACCGTGGCGATCTCCATCGCGCCGAAGACCGCACCGGTGGCGAGGAAGACGACGAGCAGCCCGGGCATCCCGGGGGCCCGGAGCGGGGAGCGGGCGCGGACGCCCGGGGTGCGGGGTGTGCGCGGGGGTTCCGTGGCGCGCTGGGCGGTGAACACGAGCACACCGGTGAGGAGCAGGAGCGCGGCGGCGAGCGTGCCGGCCTCGGGGAAGAGCGTCGAGCAGAGCAGTGCGGCGAGCACCGGGCCGATCATGAAGCACAGTTCGTCGGCCGCCTGCTCGAAGGAGTTGGCGGTGTGCAGGGAGCCGGGCTCGGAGCGGTACAGGTGGGTCCAGCGCGCGCGGGACATGCCGCCGACGTTGGGGGTGGTGGCCGTCGCGGCGTAGCAGGCGAAGAGCGTCCAGTCGGGGGCGTCGTGGCGGACGCACAGCACCAGGGCGATCGACCCCAGGACGGCCGGCACGGTGGCGGGCACGGCGATCCTCGCCTGCCCGTGCCGGTCGACCAGGCGCGCGGTGTACGGCGCCACCAGCGCGGTGGCGATCAGACCGGTGGCGGTGACGGCTCCGGCGAGCGCGTAGCTGCCGCGGGTCGTGGCGATCATGATGACCGCGCTCACGCTGAACATGCCCATCGGTAGCCGCGCGAGCAGGCCGCCGGCCGTGAAGGCGCGGGTTCCCGGGGCGGCGAAGAGCCGGGCGTAGGGGTTGCGGCGGGGTGGGCGCGACGGCGGACGGCTCGTGGACGGCCCCCCGGTACGGCGTACCGGGCCGTCGTCCGGTATCGGGACGGCGACCGGGGTCTCCGCGGTGGCGGACAGCGTCAGGGGACGGGTTTCGTGCGGCATGCGCCCAGCCTCGGTCCGGTCCGCGGGCGGAGTCCAACACCTGTCCGAGCGCATTCACGCACCTGTGTTGTAAGTTCGCCCGATGCCCTCCGACCTGGACCCCCGTCTGCTGCGCTCGTTCGCCGCGGTCGCCGACGAGCTGCACTTCACCAGGGCCGCCGCCCGGCTGTACGTCGCCCAGCAGGCGCTGAGCCGGGACATCCGGCGGCTGGAACGCGAGACGGGCCGCGAGCTGTTCGTGCGCACCACCCGCCACGTCGCCCTCACCGACGAGGGCGCGCGGCTGCTGCCGCACGCGCGCCGGGTGCTCGCCGCCTACGACGAGCTGGGCGCGGCCGTGGCCGTGTCGGGCGGGGACGGCAGACCGCTGCTGTTCGACGTGGGGGCGTCGGTCGGGACCGCGTACACCGTGCTGGAGGAGGCGCGGCGGGCCGAACCGGACCGCGACTTCGCGGCGCGCTTCCACAGCGGGCTCACCGGGGCGGCGGCCGACCTGCTCGCCGGCCGCCTCGACGTGTCGGCGGGCCGGGTCGCCGGCCTCGCCCCCGGCGTGCTCGGCCGGCTCGACCACCGCACCGTGCGCTACGAGCGGATGGCCGTGCTGATCGCCGACGACCACCCTCTGGCCGTGCGGGACGAGGTGCCGCTGGACGCGCTGGCGGGGGAGACGCTCTACGCGGGGGCGGGCAATCCGGCGACCGCCGAGTGGACGGACCTGGCGGCCCGGCTCTTCGCGGGCCGGGGCATCGAGATGGCCGCGCCGTATCCGGAGATCGACGGACCCGAGGAGTTCGTCCGGGTGGTGCGGCGCCGGGGCTGGTCCGTGCTGGCGAGCACGGACTTCATCGACGTGCCCGGGATGGTGCTCCGGCCGATCGTGGACCCGGTGCCCCTCGCCCCCGTCTCGCTGGTGTGGCGGCGGGGGCTGCGCCACCCGGGCCTCGAGGTGCTGCTGCGGACCGCCGGGCAGCTCGCAGCGCGGCGCGGCTGGCTGGTCAGACCGCCGGGAAGCTGGCTTCCCGCCGCGGATCTCGCCCTCCTGGCCGCGTGACCGTGCACGCGGGCCTGCCGCCGGCCCCGCGCGCGGGGCCGGTCGACGGGGGCCCTCCCCGCCGGTCCGCGGCCTCGGGATCGACGTCCGCCGCGGGGACGAGAAGCCGGAACGCGGCGCCGCGGCCCGCGGCGGTGTCGAGTTCGACGAGCCCGCCGTGCCCGTGGGCGATCGCGGCCGCGATGGACAGTCCCAGACCGCTTCCGCCGCGGGCGCGGGAGCGGGCCGGATCGGCGCGGTAGAAGCGCTCGAAGACGCGTTCCGCATGCTCGGGCGCCAGCCCCGGCCCGTCGTCCGCGACTTCGACGACGCACAGGGGGGTCCCCGGCGGGAACGCGGGCGCGGAGCCGACGTGGACGCGCCCGTCGCCCGCGGTGCCTCCGGGAGCGGAACCGGTGCGGCCCGTCCGCACCCGGATGTGCGTGCCCGGCGGGGTGTGCGTCAGCGCGTTGGAGAGCAGGTTGGTGACGACCTGGCGCAGTCGGTCGCCGTCGCCCAGCGTGACGACGCTCTGCCAGGTGCCGCCGTCCTCGGGGCCCGCCGGCCAGGGGCCGGTCCGGATCGTGTGCTCGCGGCCCCGCAGGGACAGGGAGCTGACCGCGTCGGCGGCCAGCGCGGTCAGGTCGACCGGGACCGGGGTCCGCTCGGGCTCGTGGTCGACCGTGGCCAGCAGGAGGAGGTCGTCGACGAGCAGGCTCATGCGCCGCGCGTTCTGCGCGATGAGCTCGTGCGTCTCGCGCTGCTCCCGCGCCGGCCGGTCGGCGTGGCGCAGTGCCAGCTCCGCGAAGCCCTGGACGACCGTCAGGGGCGTGCGCAGTTCGTGCCCCGCGTCGGCGACGAAGCGGCGCAGCCGGGCCTCGGAGGCCGTGCTCTCGCGCAGGGCCTGCTGCAGGTGGTCGAGCATCGTGTTCAGGACGTGGCCGAGCCTGCCGATCTCGGTGCGGGGGTTCGTCTCGCGCAGCCGGAGGCCGAGCTCGCCCGCGCCGATCCGCTGGGCGGTGTGCCCGATGCGGGTCAGCGGGAGGAGCCCGAGCCGGACGACCCACCCGCCGATCGCCACGAGCCCCGCGAGCGTGACGGCCAGGAGCAGCCCGTTGAGCCACAGGAGCTTCGAGGTCGCCCCGTCGACGGTGTCCAGCGGCAGGGCGACGACGGCGGTCACCCCCTCCGGGCCGGGATGCGATAGCACCCGCCAGTTGCCGGCCCCGGAGACCGCGGGAACGGTCCTCGGCCGCCCGTCCGGCAGGCCCAGCCGGGCGGAGGTCCGCGCGAGCCGCGGTCCGGGCCGCTCCGCCGTGCCGAGCGCCAGGGACGACCGCTGCCCGGAGGCGTCGTAGAAGAGGACGCGGAAGTCGGAGGGCAGCCGTCCCGGCGGGTCCTGCGGCGGGAACTGCTCCCTCCGGGCGGTCTCCACGGCGTCCAGGAACGCCGCGGGCGGCGGTACGAACTCCGCCAGCTGCTGGTCGACGCGGTCCAGGAGCCATCCGCGCAGCACGACGAAGCCGATCAGCTGCGAGACGAGGACCGCCAGGGTCGCCAGGGCGGTGGTGCCGAGGATGAGGCGGCGCCGCAGCGACCACGGCCGGCGCCGGCGCGGCGCGGTCACCGTTCGCCTGCCCGGGGGTGGTCGCGGGGCAGCCGGAGGCTGTAGCCGATCCCGCGGACGGTGTGGATCAGCGGGGGATCGAACCGGTCGATCTTCCTGCGGAGGTACTTCACGTACGTCTCGACGATCCTGGCGTCCCCGGCGAAGTCGTAACGCCACACCTGGTCGAGGATCTGCTGCCTGCTGAGCACGCGCGTGGCGTTGGCCAGGAGGTAGGCGAGCAGGTTGAACTCCGTGGGCGAGAGGTCGACGTGGTGGCCGGCGCGGACGACGTCGTGCGCGTCCCTGTCGAGTTCCAGGTCGGCGTAGCGCAGGATGCCGGTGTCGTCCCGCGGCTGCGCGGCCCGCGTGCGGCGCAGGATCGCCTCGATGCGCAGCAGGACCTCCTCGATGCTGAAGGGCTTCGCCACGTAGTCGTCCCCGCCGGCGCTGAGCCCGGCGATGCGGTCCCCGACCTCCGTCCGGGCGGTCAGGAACAGCACCGGCGTCCGCAGACCCGCGGTGCGGAGCCTGCGCGTCACCTCGAAGCCGTCGAGGTCGGGAAGCATCACGTCCATGAGGACCAGCTCCGGAGCGAACCGCTCGACCTCGGCCAGCGCGGCGTGTCCGGTCGCCGAACTGCTCACCTCGTAGCCGCTCAGCCGGAGCGTGGACTCCAGCAGGATGCGGATGCTCGGCTCGTCCTCCACGACGAGGAGCCGTCCCGTGCCCGGTGCTGCCGGTTGTGCGGCCATGAGGTGAGCGGTTCCTTCCGACGACGTCAGCGAGCGGCGCAGTCGTACAGCGAGCCGCTGCCGACCGGGCCCATGGGACCACGGCCACCTGTGGACGACGACGCGTCCGCGGTGCCTCCGTACGCCGAGGGATCCACCTCGGCGCAGTGCGCCCGGATCCAGTCCGTGCGCTCCCGGGCCGCCCCGCCGGATCGGGGGGCCGGGCCCGGTCCGGCCGACGAGGCGAGGACGAAGCGGAGCTCCCCGCTGCGGGTCCACCGCTCCAGCTGGGACAGGCTGGGAGCGTCGTCGGTCCCCATGAAGCCGCCCATGCCGATGACGGTCTCGTCGCTGCCCAGGATGAACGGTGCGGCGGCGACGGCGTTGCCGTCCACTGCGAGCGCGATCCGCGCCGAGGGCGCCTGGTCCACGGCGTAGCGGAGGATCCTGCGCTGCTCGCCGCTGAGCGACCCGCTTCCCAGCGCGTCCGCTCCCTGGGCGCCCGGCGCGCCGACGCCGGGGAAGGAAGGCGCTCCGGTGTCCTCTGCGCCGCCACCGCCACCGGGCAGGCCTCCCGGAGGAAGGGCCGGCAGGTCCGTCGGCATGCCGCTGGGCAGGCCCTCGGGCAGGTCTCCGGGAGGGCTCCCCCCGTCGCCTGCGCCGGGGAGGGCCGGCAGGTCCGTCGGCATGCCGCTGGGCAGGCCGAACGGCATGCCTCCCCGGCCGCCGTCCCCCCGGGCGGGTCCGGCGTCGCCGAACGGCGCCGCCGCCGGTCCGGCCGTCGGGTTGGTTCCGCCCATCGGCGAGGCGGACGCCGCCGGGACGGCGAGCGACCACGCACCCGGGGCCAGCACCGCCGTGAGGACGGCGAGCCCCACGGCGGGCGCCACCAGCCTTGCCCGCCGGGCCGCCGCCACGATCAGGGCCGTCGCCGCGCATCCGAGGGCCACCACGGCCCAGGCGAGCCAGCCGTGCCAGTCCGGGCTGCGGCGGACGAGCACGGCCGCCCACGCGGCCGTGGCCGCGACGGTGGCGGCCGCGACCGGCCACACCCACGGCGCACCGGCCCGGTGCGCGCGCGCCAGGCTCGTCAGCAGTCCGCCGCACAGGGCGGCCACCGCGGGGGCCAGCTGGGTCGTGTAGTAGGGGTGGAAGGTGCCCTGCTGGGTGGAGAACACCAGGGCGCACACGGCGAGCCAGGTACCCCAGAGCACCCAGCCGCCCGACGTCAGCAGCGCCTGCGCGGGCAGCGCGCCGCGCCGGCGCAGGACGCCGCCGGCCACGGCGACCGCCAGGGCGACGGCACAGGCGGGCAGCAGCCAGCTGATCTGTCCGCCCACCTGCTCGTTGAACAGCCGGCCGAGCCCCGGGTCGCCGCCGAACGAGACCGCGCCGCCGGCCGCCGGACCGCCGCCGTCACCGAACACGCGCCCGAGACCGTTGTAGCCGATGACCAGGTCCCAGGCCGAGCCGTCCTCGCTCCCGCCGATGTAGGGGCGCTCCCCCGGCCACAGCGCCACCATCGCGACCCACCACAGCGACGCGGGCAGCAGCACCGCGCCCCCCGCGGCCAGCCGGGTCAGGCGGAACCTCCAGGTCCCCTGCGCGCCCAGCAGCCAGGCGGCCGCGAAGGCGGGGACGACCATCCAGCCCGCCAGCATCTTGGTGAGGAACGCGGCTCCGATCAGGAAGCCCGACCCGCACAGCCACCAGGTCGCCGCCCGCTGCCGTGAGCCGGAGGCCTCCAGGGCCCGGGTCAGCGCGTACGCGGCGGAGACCAGGAGCAGCACCAGCAGGGTGTCGGGATTGTTGTCGCGGTTGATGGCCACGGTGATCGGTGTCAGCGTGAGGACGAGAGCGGCGGTGAGGCCCGCTCCCTCCCCCGCCCACCGGCGCACCGTCCGGTGCAGGACGAGGACCGCCGCCACTCCCGCGACCGCCTGGGGCAGGATCAGCGCCCAGCCGTGCACACCGAAGACCTTGCTGCTGACCACCTGCGGCCAGAGCGCGGCCGGGGGTTTGTCGACCGTGACCACGCCGGCCGGGTCGAAGGAGCCGAAGAGGAAGGCGGTCCAGCTCGTGCCCATGGACTTCACGGCGGCCGAGTAGTACGTGTTGCCCCAGCCCAGGGAGCCGAGGGCCCAGCCGTGCGTCGCCGCGGCCAGCGCGAGGACGGCTCCCAGGGCCGCGGGGGCCCACCAGCCGGGCCGGCGGTGCGTGCGCGCCGGCTCCGGGCGCGCGGCGAGCGGCGGTGGCGTCGTTGTCTGACTCACGGAACGGATCACTTCCGTCGGAGGGTGCGGCCCGGACGGCGGAAGACCGCCAGGCGGAGGACGGTGAAACGGACCAGCGTCACCGCGCCCGAGGCCGCGGCCAGGACCGCGGCCTCGGCTCCGGCCGAGGCGGACGGGACGAGCCGGGTGAACCACAGGACGGCGGCGGAGGTCACCAGGTAGCCGAGGACGAACAGCCCGCCGGCGCCCAGGTGCGCGCGGGCCGGGCCCGCGTCGGAGTGCGCGAAGGTCAGACGCCGGTTCGCCTCGGTGTTCAGCACCGTGAGGACCAGCAGCGAGACCAGGGCCGCCAGGGCGGGGGGCCACCAGCCGCGCATGACCCAGTAGAGCAGGGCCTGCCCCGCGGTCGAGACGAGGCCGACCGCCGCGAAGCAGCCCAACTCCCAGGTCAGCAGGGAGCGGCCGGAGGCGGGAGCGAGAACGGCGTCGGGATGCTCCGCGGACGGGGCGGGACGCGGTGGCACGGGCACCTTCGCCCGCCCGGACGCCTTCAGCCGCGCCATCCGCCACAGACCCCGCAGGTCGTCCCTGGCGGTGCTCACCACGTCGACCCGGGTGTCGACGTCCTCCACCCAGTCGACGGGGACCTCGTGGACGCGCATCCCGTTGTGCTCCGCCAGCAGCAGCAGCTCGGTGTCGAAGAACCACGCGTCGTCGCGCGCCACCTCCAGCAGGGGCCGCAGCACCTCCGTGCGGACCGCCTTGAAGCCGCACTGCGCGTCGGTGAACCGGACACCGTGGGTGAGGCGGACGATCGCGTTGTAGCAGCGCGAGATCGCCTCTCGGCGCGATCCGCGCACGGTCCGGGCGCCGGGAGCGAGCCTGCTGCCGATCGCCAGGTCGGAGTGGCCGCTGGCCAACGGGGCGATCAACGGCAGCAGTCCGTCCAGCCCGGTGGACAGGTCGACGTCCATGTAGGCGGCGATGTCAGCCTCGCTCGCCGCCCACACCGTCCGCAGGGCGAGCCCGCGGCCCTTGCGGTCGAGGTGGACGACCTCGACCCCGGGCAGGTCGCGGGCCAGCTCCCGGGCGACGTGCAGGGTCCGGTCGGTGCTGGCGTTGTCGGCCACGACGATGCGCCACGAGAAGGGGAACCCGGCGCGGAGCCGGGAGTGCAGGGTGCGGACGCATCCCGGCAGCGCCTGCTCCTCGTTGTGCACGGGGACGACGATGTCCACCGTCGTCGTACGGGTGCGGGCGGTGCCGCCGGAGGCCGGGTGCTGGAACGCGGCGGTCCGGCGGCGTGCGTCGGCGGTGGCTGTTCTGTTCGGACTCGGTGGCATGGCGTTCCTCAGCGAGGCGGCAAAGGGGGGCCTGTCGAAGGCCGCCTCCGACTGTGGCGGGCGCAGATGGGGGGAGCCGGGGAGAAGGCTGGGAGTTGTGTGGGAGGGCCCGGGTCCGGATGCCGACCGGAGGGGCCGGGAGGTGGGGGAGGGCGGGGGCGCCGGCCCCGGGGCCCCGGGCTGCGCGGTGCGGTGGCGCGGGGTGACGGAGACCGCGGGGATGGTGCGGGTGGGGGTGCGGGCGCGAGCGCGGGTGCGGTCGTGCGAGCGCGGACGGCGCTCCCGCCCGCACCGCAGCGAGGGCACGGGGAGCGCCGCGGCGACGGCGCAGGCCACCTCGGACGGGGCGCGCGGCACGCGTGTCCCGCCGTTCAGCGGGTGGCGCGCCCGTCGACCGAGGTCCGTCGACCGGCGGCACGAGGGCCGGAGCGGGTGCGGCGGCGGTCGTGTCCCGTCGGACCAGGGGGTGCGGCGCTGCGCGCCGTTCCGGGCCGCGGGCCGTGGAAGGCGTGGGCCGGGGCGGGACCGCCCCCGGAAAGCGTTGGACCCGCTGGTGGGACGCGCCGTAGGGTGCGGGCGCGATGTGGTCGGCGGGGAGGCGCGGGGGGATGTCGGGGCTGTACGAGGTCTGGCGGCGGGCGGAGGTGTCGCGGCGGATCGACGTCCTCTCGGGGTTCGTCGCGATGTGCGTGTCGGGGGACGACGTCGCGCGTCGTCGCCTCGCCGAGCTGGTCGCCGGTGCGGAGGCCGCGCTCTCCGCCACCCCTGGGGACCTGGAGACCGCCGCCGAGGCCCTGGACGAACTCGTCCGGTGGGCCGACACCGAGTGGAGCGACCACCCTTGGCGTCCCGTGGAGGCCCGGCCCGAGGAGGCCGACCGTCAGACGCGGGACTACGCCAAGGATCTGCGGCGCGGCATGGCGCCGCACGCCGTCCACGACGACATGGGCTGCCTCGAACTCCGTTTCGAGGTGCGCTTCCTGGCCCTGTGCCGCCGACCGGAGCTGGACTGCCCGACCCGGCAGGACCTCTTCTACGTCGCCGGGCGCGCCGCGATGGCCCTCGACCTCGGGCACCTGGACGTGGCGGAGCGGGAGATCCGGCGGATGGAACGGGTCGGGGCGTAGCGCCACGGGCGTGGGGCCACGAGCATGGGGCCACGGACATGCCGCCACGGCAGTGCCGCAGCGGCCGTCGCGCGTCGTCCGCGTCCGGCCGCCCGCGTCAGGCGGCGTCGCGCGGGGCGAAGTCCAGGTCCGCGTGGCGGACGGCGCGGGAGGCCGTCGAGACCGTCGCGCCGAGCATGCTGATGCAGCCGAAGAGCAGGAAGGTCGGGCCGGCTCCCCACGCCTCGACGAGGAGGCCGAAGACGGGGAACATCACCGGGGTGATGCCGACCGCGCTGAGCGCCTGGACGGAGGCGACCCGGCCCTGGAAGGCGAGCGCGGTGTTGGACTGCATGAGCGCCATGGACAGCCCGCCGCAGAGGCCCGAGACCATGCCCGAGACGAGCGCGGCGGCGGCGGCGAGACCGAGGTTCGGCATGACGCCGATCAGGCCGATCCCGGCTGAGGCGACGATCAGGGTGACGTTGTGCCAGTGGCCGGCGCGGGCGAAGCGGCCGCGCACGACGAGCAGCAGCGAGGTCGTGCAGACGCCGGCGCTGAGCGCGGCGTTCACCCAGGCGCCGCCGGCGGGGCCCCAGCCGCGTTCCTCGGCGAGCAGGATGACGCCGACCGCCATCGGCGGGATGCAGCCGATCATGGACAGCAGTCCGGAGAGGACGAGCGGCCCGACGACGGGCTCGTGGCGCAGGTAGACGATGCCGTCGACGAGGTCGCGGCGGGCGGTGGAGTCGACGGCGGGCCGCTCCTCGGGCGGCAGCGGCGCGAGCCGGACCGCGACCAGCAGGACCAGCGAGAGGGCGAACAGGACGCCGGTCACCGCGAACGCGGCGGCGGGCCCGCCGAGCCCCATCGAGAACCCGGCGAGGGGCGGCCCGGCGATGTGCCCGGACCGCTGCACCAGGTTGCGCAGGCTCTGCACCCGCATCAGCTGGTCGCGGCCGGTGAGCCGGGGCGGCATGGCGCCGACCGCCGGCATGAACAGCGCGTCCACCATGCCGAAGACGAGCGCGAGCGCGACGAGCAGCCAGAGGCCGGGGGTCGTGAACGCGAGCGCCGCGGCGGCCGCGAGGATCACCACGGCGCGGACCGCGTCGGACGAGATCACCACCCGGCGCGGGCCGAACCGGTCCGCGATCACCCCGCCGCCGAGCATCAGGATCGCCCGGGGTATCGCCCCCACCGCCATCACCAGCCCGACCTGCGCCGGCCCGGCCACCTTCTGCGCGGCCCAGCCCAGCGCCACGAAGTACGCGGCGTCCCCGACCACGGACAAGGTGTACGCGGCCAGCCACCGCAGGACGTTGCCGTCCCGCTGCACCGGCGTGGAACGGACGACGGCCGGCGCGGCCGCGGCCGTGTCCGGGACGGGCGGGGCCACGTCGGGGCGGGGTTCATCTGCTCGCGAGGTCACAACCGCGCATGCTCCCCCACAACGCCGGCGACGTACAACGCAATTGCCGGCTGCGGACGCCCCGCCCCGCCGCCGGCGACTACTCCACCTTGCGCGCGACCACCCGGTAGTTCTCGGCCTCACCGTCGAACGTGCTCAGCTCCGTCCGGAGCCCGACCCGGTGCAGCGCGGCTTCGAGTTCCTCGTAGCGGTAGGGCCAGCAGGACAGCACCTCCGAGCGGACGACGACGGACCCGGTCGCGTCGACCTCCGCGATCGCGATCTCGATACGGTGCTCCGCCTCCCAACGCGGCGCGATCTCCCAGCGGTAGACCACGACGGCGTCGCGACCGTTCCGGCGGACGAGTCGGTCACCGACCTCCAGCCGGGAACCTCGGGCCCTCACCCGTTCCCACGTGCGGGACGTGAGGACCAGGTGTCCCCCCGGGCGCAGAAGCCGTGACATCGACTCCAGAGCGGCACCCCTGGCTGCCGCGCCCGCGGCATGGCACAGCGAGTTGCCGACGCAGAACACCATGTCGAACGCGCCGTCCCGGAAACGGTCGGGCAGCTCCTCCCAGCTCGCCCGTACGGCCCGGACGGACGCCCCGAACTCCTCGGACAACTCCGCAGTCCTGCGAACCATCGCCTCACTGGCGTCCGTTGCGACCACCCGCATACCACGCCCCGCGAGGCCGACCGCCAACTGCCCGGTTCCGCACGAGCAGTCGAGGACGTGCGCCTTCGGGGGCAGGAGATCGAGGACCTCGCCGAACGACGCCGCGAACTCGGCGGGCGGTACCTTCGCATCCGAGATGAGCCATTCGTACACCTCGGCGAGTACGTCATAGCCCGTCACCACTACCTCCGTCACGCACGGGACTTGCGGCAGAGCATCAGTCCATCAGCGGAGGACGTCGGACACCAACGGCTTTTGCGAAAATCCGCGGCCGCCTCGATGTTGCACGGCGGCAGGCCGGCCGGCAGCGCGACCTCGAGGGCTGCCCGTGCCGGTTGCTCCTGCGCCTCGGCGAGTGCCGCGCCTCACGGCCCTGGGCGCGAGACGGCGTACCTGCTGTGGACGGCGGTCGGCCGCCCTCCAGCTTGGAGTCGCAGCCGCACACGAGGCCATCTCCTACCAGGCCTCCACGAAACCGCAGGTCGCCACCGCGAACTGACGTCTCTTCCGAACCCGGAGCGGTTCACCCGGAAAAGGGACGCGAGGGCGGTGGCAGGAACTCGCTCGGCTGCCCGGACCAGGACACCCGCAGCGCCTCCCTGGCCCGGGTGCACGCCACGAACAGCAGACAGCGCTCGCGCAGCAGGTCCGCGGTGTGCTGGAGGGGGTCCACGTCGCTGGGCGTGATCTCCCGGGTGAACGGTACGACCCCGCTGGACGCGCCGAGGACGGCCACGGCCCGGAACTCCAGGCCCTTCATCGCGTGCATCGTGGCCAGCCGCACCCCGCCGGCCCCCTCCGGCACGGGCCCCTTGACGCGCACGGCGGGGATGCCGGCGGCCTTCAGCCGGTCCCCGGTCTTGTCCAGCGCCAGGTTGAACCGTGCGCACACCCCGATCTCGTGCGGTGCGATGCCGTCACCGACCCACTTCCGGATCTGCTCGACCAGGGCAGTCACCTCGTCCTGCTGGTTGGCGAAGCCCTCGGTGTCGGGCCGGCGCCCGTGGAGCAGGGACCGGTACCCGGCCAGCGAGTCCGCGCCGCCCTCGCCGTCCATCGCCTCCACCGTGACCGGGGTGAGCAGCCGTGCGGACCAGGAGAGGATCTCCTCCGTGGAGCGGTAGTTGACGCGCAGCCGGAAGCTCCGCCCGGCGGTGTGCACACCCAGCGAGCCGAGGGTGACGCGTGAGTCGTAGATCCGTTGGTGCGGGTCGCCGGTGAGGAACAGGTCGTCGGGGGCGGGCGCGACGGCGGCGCGCAGGACGCGCCACTGCGCGGGGTGGAGGTCCTGCGCCTCGTCGACGACGACGTGCCGGTAGCCGGGGCCGTGGGTGCCCAGCAGGTCGGCCGCTCGGGCGCAGACCGCCAGGTGGGTCGTCTCGCCGCGCTCGCGCAGCAGGCGTGCGAACAGTTCGGTCGCCTCCCACACCGTCTTCCGGCGGCCCGGGCCGAGGGCTGTGCCACGGCCCCGCCGTGAGGCGAGGAGGTAGGAGTCGAGGTCGCGCAGGTTCTGGCCGAGGACGACGTGCCGGTACTCCTGGGCCAGGAACTGTTCGCCGAAGGGGGTGCCGAGCCGCTTGACCACCTTGCCCCACAGCTGCCGCTGCTCGCGGTCGCCGACCGGGTGCGGGGTTCCGGCGTCGTGCGCGCGGACGACGGAGTTGGCGTACGCGTCGACCGTGGTCACGTCGACGCGGTCGAGGAGGTCCTGGTCGGCGTCGAGGAGCAGCGCGAGGCTGTCGCGCAGCCCCGCGGCGAGGGCGTTGGTGTACGTGGTCAGCAGGATGCGGCTGTCCTCGTCGCGTCCGAGCAGGTACTTGACGCGGTGCAGCGCCGCGACGGTCTTGCCCGTGCCGGGGCCGCCGGTGACCTGCACCGGACCGCCGTAGGAGGTGCGGTAGGCGACCCGGCGCTGGGAGGGGTGGAGGAAGACGCGCCAGGCCGCGAAGGGCTTCTCGAGCGCTTCCTCGAGCTCTCGCGGGCCGGTGACGAGGCGGATGCGCGCGGTGGTGTTGGCGACGACGGTGGCGAAGTCCTCGACCGGCTCGGCGGGCGCGTCGAGGGGGCGGCGGTCGGCGACGACGTCGCGGTAGACCTCCTCCGGGCTGAACCCCTCGGCGAGGTACTGGAGCACCTCCAGCTGGTCCTCGGGCAGGAGTGTCGCGAAGGCCTCCAGCTGCGCCTTGTCCGCGAGGGAGCGGGCGGCGCGCAGGACCTGGTCGTCGATGCCGAGTTCCCGCAGCGTGCTGTCGGAGACCTTCTCGAAGAGGAGCCGCGGGGCCGTGCGGGCCGCCTGTTCGTACAGGGGGGTCAGCTCGTCGAGTGCGACGGCGTTGCGGACCTCCAGGGCGCGGGTCGCGGTGTTCGCGCTGTAGAGGCGCTTCGCGGCCCAGGTGTACGCGTCGTCGTGCGGTAGCACGTTGACCAGCAGGAACATGTCGCTGCCGTCGTCGGGGGCGAGGACGACGCCGCGCCAGAAGTCCGTGATCCGGATCGTCCGCATGCGGGGGTCGCGGGACTTCTCGACCGACTCCAGGTGGAGTCCCTTGTCGGCGTTGAGCTCGGCGATGGTCAGGGCCTGGAACTTGGCCATCGCCTTGCGGACGCCGGTGCGGATCTGTTTGTCCAGGCTGTCGTAGCCGTCCCAGAAGCTGTGGGCGAAGGCGAGCCGTGGCATCTGATGTCCCCCTGGTGTGCGGTGAGCGATACGCGGTGTGCGGGTGAGCAGGTGGCGCGGTGCGAGCGGATGACGCCCGTGGATCAGGTGGCGTCGTGCGGGGCCACCAGGCGGGCGGCCAGGGTGCGGAAGGCGGCGATCAGGTCGGCGGGCTCGCGGTCCAGGTCCAGGGCGTGCTGGTGCAGCCGGATGCTTCCGCGGCCGGCGGGTGCGTCCCGCGCGCGCCGGTTGTCGGGCACCTCGTGGACCTGGCCGGCGCTCTGCCCGGCCGCGTAGACGAGGTGGCCCTCGTCGAGGCCGAGCGCCGTGCAGTACGCGAGCATCTGGTACAGGTCGGCGTTCGGGTACGCGCCGCCCTTCTCCTTCTTGTACTTGGCGTCGACGACCGCGACCGGGGTGCGGCCGTCGGACGCGTGGACGACGAGGTCGGGGAGGAGCTTGACGCGGCCGGCGACGTCGAGTGCGTGCGGGGCCTGGAGGCGCCCGTGGAGTCCGTGTTCGCGCACCGCCTCCCGCAGGGCCACGGTCACGAAGTCCTCGAAGACCTTGTTCATGTCGAAGAGGAACCCGTGCAGGGGCAGCGCTCCGGGCCGGTGCTCGGGCGACATGCCCTTCAGTACGGTCTCCGCCAGCCGCAGCGCCGGCTGGTAGCGCGCGTTCAGGCGGGAGGCGGTCCACGCGGGCAGTTCGCCGCCGCGGACCAGCGGGGCGGCGTCGGCCAGGCGGACCCGCTGGTGGTGGAGGCGCCGGCGGACGTCGGTGGGGACGCCGGGCAGGCGCAGGAGGTGTTCGCAGGCCGCGCGGAGGATCCGGTTCTCGGGGATGTCGGGGGTGTAGGCGTCGTAGGCGATCTCCAGCGGCGGGGTGCGGCCGAAGCGCCGCCGGATCTGCTCCGCCTCCCGGATCCGCCCCCGGACGACCAGTGCGGACTCCTCCACGCGCTGGTAGCCCTGGAGCGAGCCGTGCCGCAGGGCCTGGTCGATCTGCCGTTCCACCGCGTGGGCGAGAGCGGGTACGACGTCGTCGTGCGCGCCGGTGTGCACGGTCCCCTCGCCCTCCCGCCGCCAGGCGCGCGCGGGGTCGAGACTGAACCCGAGGAGGAAGAACAGGCGGCGGACGGTGGTCTTGGGGGCGATACGCAGGGTCACGGCCGGCTGGTCGCGGGCGTGACGGCCGTGGAGGCCCGGGGTGGCGGCGGGTATCGGGATCCGGACCGCGCCGACGCGGCTGCCGGCGCGCAGCAGCCAGTGCCCGGGGCGGGCGGGGTCCGGGCTGGCGCTCTCCAGGACACCGGAGGTGGCCAGGGCCAGGCCGGCCGCCGGGTCGAGGGGGACGGAGCGGGCCGGGGCGTACTCCCGCAGGGAGATCGTCCACGCGCTGCCGCCCGGGGCGGGCGTCGTCGCGGCCCGCGGGGCGTCGGGTTCCCGGACACCGGCCTTCGGGTCGTCGACCTCCGGGTCGTCGAGCGGCGTCACGGCAGGGCCTTGCGCAGGGCGGCGAGCCCGTACCGGCTGTCGATGTCAATGCCCTCGCCGTAGTGGTGCTCCTCCAGGAGCGGCAGGATCTTCGTCCGCCAGGTGCGGTCGAGGCCGCCGGGGCGGTGGACGCCCGGTTTCATCAGGTACGAGGGGCCGATGGCGAACTCGGGCTCCGCCAGGCGGTCGTTGAGTTCGTCGAGGAGGCGGGCGCATTCGGGGTCCTTGCCCTCGCGCTCCAGCCATCGGGCCAGCAGGCCGCGGGTCGGTTCGGCGCGGGGGGAGAGTTCGACGAAGGCGAAGCGGCGGCGCATGGCGGCGTCGACCAGGGCGATGGACCGGTCGGCGGTGTTCATGGTGGCGATGACGAAGAGGTTGGGCGGGAGGGCGAAGTCGTCGCCGGAGTAGGTGAGCCGGACGGACTTCCTGCGGTACTCGAGGAGGAAGTACAGCTCACCGAAGATCTTGGCGAGGTTGCCGCGGTTGATCTCGTCGATGATCAGGAAGTGCGGGATATGGCGGTTGCCCTCGCGGGAGGCGAGGTCGGCGAGTTCGCGCAGCGGCCCCGCGGTGAGCCGGAAGGCGACCTCGCGGGTCTCGGGGTCCTCGGCGGGGCGGAACCCCTCGAAGAAGTCCTCGTACGCGTAGGAGGGGTGGAACTGGACGAGTGTGACCTGCTCGGCGCCGCCGCCGAAGTGCTCGGCGAGCTTCATCGCGAGGTAGGTCTTGCCGGTGCCGGGCGGCCCGTAGAGCACCAACTGGCGTTCGTCCCACAGGAGCTCGCGCACCTCGTCGAGCCAGCCGGGGTCGTGGACGAGGAGGTCGTCGGCGAGTGCGGGTGTGACGGCGGGCAGGGCCAGTTCCCGTGGGGGCTCGGGCGACTGCTCCTCGGCGGTCTGGGTGGGCGGGGGCCCGGCCAGCGTGGCCAGTATGTCCGCGACGGAGGTGAGGTCGACGACATCGTGCTGCACGGAGAGCTTCTGCTGGAGCTCCTCGGGCAGGTCCTCGTAGGGGTGCCCGTCCCGCCGCCAGGTGACGGTGCGGCTCAGGTTGGACAGACCGCCGGGGGAGTCGGCCTGCCGCGCCTCGCCGGTGATCCGGCCGAGGAACAGCTGTCCGTCGGAGAGGGTGGCGAGGGTGTCGCCGACGCGCATCTGGGTGAGGAAGGCGTGCAGGTCGTCGACGAGTCCGCGCTTCTGGCTGTACGAGGCGGTGCCCTCGTACCCGCCCTCGACATACCGGCGCAGGGTGCTCTTGGTCGGGTCCGTCTCGTCCATGGGCGGCAGGTGGGCGCCGGCCAGGGACACGATGCCCTCGGGGAGCCACAGTCGCCGCACCAGGTTGTGTCCGGAGACGTTGGAGCCGCGCACGAGCCAGGCTTTGCGGGGGGTGCGCAGGTTCGGCTGGAGGTAGTCGGCGAGCGGGTGGCCTTCGTCGTCGCGCCAGTTCTCGGGGCCGCCGGCGCCGTATCCGAGGACGAGGGAGGCGGCAGCCGAGGAGGAGTTGCACTCGATGTCGCGGGTCGTCACCCAGTAGCGCGGGGCCTCGCCCGGGGAGTGCATGAGGCCGGGGGCGTCGGCGAGGGAGCCGTCAGCACGCAGCGCGGCCCGCTGACGGCGGGCGTGGTCGCCGAGGGCCGGCCACTCCGTGACGCAGACCGGAGATCCCTGGAGCAGAAGGAACTTGAGGGAGCCGTTGTTCCCGGGCGTGGTGAGCAGGCGCCCGTGCGCGAGGAGGCCGCCGCCGGGGAGCTTGAGGCGGAATGTGGGCTGGTCCGGGTGCGGCATACGGCAACCTTCCTTGCAGCGAGGCGACTTCACCGCAGCCTACGTGTTGACGGTGTCAATGGATATCGCTTCCGTCGCGCCATGGTCCAGGAGGACACCGGCGTCACCGAGACCCTCCTCGACCAGCTGGTCGCCGAAGCCACCGGCTCACCCGCATCTCCGTATCCCTCCGCAGCCGGACCCGGCACCGGGAAGGTCGATCTCAGCCGCGACGAGTGGGACGCGTTCACCGCCGCCCGCCTGCCCGAACCCGCGAAGGAGTTCGCGGTCCGCCGCGGTGGCCTCGGCCTCGACGGCGAGAAGGAGGAGCCCTGGGCAGCCCTCGACGCGCATATCGACGGCGTCGTCCTGGCCGACCGCCTCCGCGAGGTCCGCGCCCTGACCGGTTTCCGCCGCCACTCCCTCACCGGTGCCCTCGTCCCCTCCGACACCAGCGGCCGCCTGCGGTGGCTCCCGGCCACCGAGGTGTACGGCGAGGGGATCGTCCTCAGCCTCGACGAGCAGCGCCTCACCGCCTGGGAGGCCGATCCGCGCGTACGGGCCCACGTCCAGGGCGTCCGCGCCGACCTCGACGTCTCCTTCCGCGGCGAACAGCTCGCCGAGACCGCGGGCGACGAACTGTCCCCCCGCTTCGTCCTCCTGCACACCCTCGCCCACCTGCTCATCCGCCAGCTCTCCTTCGAGTCCGGGTACACCACCGCCTCCCTGCGCGAACGCGTCTACGGGCGCCCCGAGTACCAGCAGCGAGGGCTGCTCGTCTACACCGCGACGGGTGACGCCGAAGGAACCCTCGGAGGCCTCGTCCGCCAGGGGGAGGCCCCGCACCTCGCCGAGACGCTGCTGCGCATGCTGGAGGCCGCCGCCTGGTGCTCGGCCGACCCGCTCTGCGTCGAACACAGCGGCCAGGGCTTCGGCAACCTCAACCGAGCCGCCTGCCACGCCTGCACGCTGCTCCCCGAGACGAGCTGCCAGACCGGCAACACCCTCCTGGACCGCGCCCTGCTCGTCGGCTCCGACCACGTCCCCGGCTACTTCGCCGACGTCCTCACCGCCGGCCGCGCGGCCGCGGCCGCCACCGCCCTGGGATGACCATGACCGCCGCCCAAGCCCCCGTCCTCCACCCCGACCTCACCGCCGCCCAGCGCGACTGCCTCGACGCGCTCCCGCTGACCGGCCGACACCTCGTCAGCGGTCCGCCCGGCAGCGGCAAGAGCCTGCTGGCCGCCCACCGCGCCGTCCACCTCGCCCTCACCGGCCGCCCCACCGTCCTGCTGACCCGGTCCAACCTGCTGCGCCAGCTCCTGCGCGACACCCTGGCCGGCCTCACGGTCCCCGGCACACCGATCGAGGCGGCCACCGCCCACAGCTGGATCGAGCGCCGCTTCGGGCCCGGGCTGTCCCGCACCCCGGACGGCTGGTACGACTGGCCGGACCTCTCCTACCGGGCCGCGGCCACCGTCGACGCCGACGAGACGGCGGTCACCCCGCACCTGGTGGTCGACGAGGGGCAGGACCTGCCGCCCGGTTTCTACACCCTGGCCCGCGTCGCCGCCGTCTCCGTCACCGCCTTCGCCGACGAGTGCCAGCGGCTCACCGAGACCCACTCCACCCTGGCCGAGATCGCCACCGCCCTCGGCCGCGCGACCGGCCGCACCACCGTCGACGGCAACCACCGCAACACCCGCGAGATCGCCTCGCTTGCCGAGTTCTACCGCGTCGGCGGAGTCCGCCCCGCCCTCCCCGCCCGCAGCGGCCCACGCCCCGCCGTCCGCCACTACACCGGCCCCGGGGCCCTCGCAGATGACATCGCCGCCCAGGCCTCGCGGCGGCCGCACCACCGGGTCGGCGTCATCGTCAACTCCCTGCGCAGCGCCGCGGATCTGATGCGCCGCCTGGAACGGTCCGGACTGGCCCACCCGCCCCAGCTCTACAGCTCCCAGGCCGTCTCGGGCCGCTACCGGGACCTCGACCTCGTCCGCCCCGGCGTCGTCCTCGTCCACCGCGCCAGCGCCAAGGGCCTGGACTTCGACTCGGTCGTCATCGCCGACACCGAGAGCGACTCCGCCACGGACCCCACGGCCGCCGACCTCCGCATGGCCTACTACGTCATGATCACCCGCGCCCGCGAGCACCTCGTCCTGGGCTGGCAGGGCACCCGCCTGCCCCGCCACCTGGAAGGGCTGGGCGGGTGGGCGACGACGAAGTGAGCCGGCGGGGCGACGGGTCCGGGCGAGGCCCCGCGCCGGCGGAGCACGCGCGGGCTCAGGACAGTTCGGCCACCACGGTCTTGCCGCTGGGCGGGTAGGGGACGGTGTGCAGGTGGTCGGTGAGGGCGGCGACGAGCGCCAGGCCCCGGCCGCCCGAGCCGAGCGCGTCGGGCGGGGCGTCCGGCGGGGGGACGCGCGGCGCGAGGTCGCCGCGGGAGTCGGTGACCTCCACCCGCAGCGCACCGGCCGAGGGGTCGTAGGCGAGCGCGAGCCGGAAACCGCGTCCCGGCCGGCGGCCGTGGAGGACGGCGTTGGCGGCGAGCTCCGCGACGACCAGTTCGGCACGCTCCGTGAGGTCGTGCGGGGCCTCCCAGGACCTCAGCTCGGTCACGGCGAGCAGCCGGGCCAGCCGGGCCCCGCGCCGCGTGGACGACAGGAGCTGGTGGAACGTCCGTACGGGTGACGAGAGTTGGGAATCGATCTGATGCATGGTGCCAGCGTGACCGCGCTGACGGGCCGGGGCCAGGTGCGGACCCCGTACGCGGAGTCAGCGTACGGGCACGCGGGGTGGACAGTACGGGCGGTACGTGGTCACGCTGAGTGGACGAGCGGTGCGGGACCGTCGAGCGGTCCGGGCCGGGTGCGGCGGGTGCGGCACGCAGGGAGAGGGGCGGCGGATGGACATCGTCGAGACGGACGCGGGTCCGGGGGCGGGGGCCGGCGGGGGCGCGGGGAGCGTGGTGCGGACTGCTCCGGTGGGGGAGTGGGAGCGGGAACCCCACCCCTCGGACAGCCTGCGGACGTTCGGAGCGGTCGTCCAGGCCCTGCGGGAGCACGCCGGACTCACCCGCACCGAACTCGCGGCGAAGGTCGGGTACTCCAAGCACACCGTGGAATCGGTCGAGCTGGGCCGCCGGATGCCGGACGAGGCCTTCGTCGAGCGCGCGGAGGCCGCCCTCGGGAACACGGGCGCGCTGCGCAAGGCGGCACGGCACCTCAGCCGGGGCGAGGCGGGACTCGCGGAGTGGTTCCGGCGCTGGGCGCGGCTGGAGCGGGAGGCGGTGAGCCTGTGCACGTACGAGTGCCGGCTGGTGCCGGGGCTGCTGCAGTCGGAGGCGTACGCGCGGGCGGTGTTCGAGGGCACGATCCCGCTGCGCACGGACGAGGAGCTGGAGGCGCAGCTCGGCGCGCGGATGGAACGGCAGGCGATGATGCGGCTGCGCCCGACCGTGCCGTTCAGCTTCATCGTGGAGGAGCACGTGTTCCGGCGGCGGTTCGGTGACGCGGAGGCGATGCGGGAGCTGTTCGACCATGTGCTGGAGCGGAGCGCGCCGCGGAACGTGACGTTGCAGATTCTGCCGCTGGAGAGTGGGCTGCATGCGTGCATGGACGGGCCCGTGCAGGTGCTGGAGACCCCGGAGTCACGTCGGCTCGGGTACTCCGAGGGGCAGAAGAACGGGCGACTGATCTCTGATCCCAAAGAGGTGAGTGTGGTCTGCCATCGCTATGAAACACTGCGCTCGCAAGCCCTCAGCCCCACGGAGTCCCGGGCCTTGCTGGAGCGACTGCGAGGAGAGCAATGAACAGCGGTACGACAGAACTCGCCTGGTTCAAGTCCAGCTACAGCGGTAGTGAAGGCGACAGCTGCGTGGAGGTCGCGATCGCCGGACAGGCCGTCCACGTCAGGGACTCCAAGGACGTGGAGCTGCCCGCGTTCGCCGTGGGCCGGGAGGGCTGGACGGCGTTCCTGGGCTTCGCGTCGGGTCGCTGAACAGCGTCGTATCGAGCAGGATCGTGCCGCCCGTCGCCGGATCTCGCGCGATGGGCGGCCCTCTTCACTTCCTCACCCTCCCGAACGCTTCTCGGACCCGTCGGGCCGTCGTGACGGCTCAGGTGAGGGTGTTGCGCAGGTGCGGGCCGAGGTGTCCGACGCAGAGTGCTCCGCTGTGGGCGGTGTCGTCGTAGAAGTGGAGACGCGGGGCGATCGTGTTGCCGCCGCCGATCTTGAGGTGCGCCTGCATGAAGACCCGGCCGCTGGGATCGACGGACTGGGGCACCGGCAGCATGCGCTCGTTGCGCAGCTTGTGGTGTCTGGCGACGGTGTCCGACTCCCGCATGGCCACCTTGGCCGCAGGAAAGGGAAAGGCCGCGCTGGCTTCAGACTTGCACCAACTCAGGAAGTCGCCGGTGGTCGTGCCCTCCTTCGACGCGCCGGCGAACTGGTTCAGGGCCAGCAGCCCGTCCCACGCGACCCGTAGCCAGTTGTCCACCGACTGACTGTCGAGCCCCTGGGTGACCTTGTGCCTGCCGGTGAACGAGACGTGAGGGAGCTCGTCCAGGCGCTCCAGCAGGTCTGCGAAGGTCGCCGGGTAGCTGATCTCGGGGGTAGAGACCTGGGTGTGCGATGCCGCGTACTCGCCCACCGCGTCGAGCCGGTCGCGCAGGAAGCGGACGAGCCGCTGCGACTCCTGGACCTTGTCGTACAACTCCTCGTTCTCGCCGCGCAGTTCGTTGCTGCTCCGTTCGGACTTGGCGAGCTCCGCGTAGAGCTCGTTGAGCTCGTCGACGCGCAGGGCCTCCGCGCGTTCCGCCTCGTCGAGGACGGCGGTGAGCGCCTTGTTCTCCGTGCGGAGCTGGGCGAGGTCGGCGCCGTCCGGAGTGGGCCGGGGCCGGGGCCGGGGGCGCGGCACGTCGAGCAGGGCGCTGGGCAGCGGCTGCCGCAGCGCGAGCCGCTGGGGGAGTGAGGCGAGGACCGCCGCGGCCTTGGGACGATTGCTCTCGATGGTCTTCCGGGACATCACCGGGTGGCGCTGCGCGTCCGGCCGCCAGGCCGGGTCCATGCCCGGCAGGTAGGTGCGGACACCGCCGCCGAACACGGGGTGGAACTCGAGCGCCCTGTTGAACGCGGACTGCGCCTCGGGGGTGAGGACGTAGAGCACGGCCAGTCCGTGCAGACTGCGGAAGAGCGGGTCCACGACCGATGTGGCCCAGTCCTCCGGGTCCTTCCCGTACGGCACCGTGGCGACGACGACGGGCATGCGCCGCCGGGTGTCGCACAGTTCCCCGATCACGTCGTGGACGTCGGCGGCCTCGACGAAGGCCGGCGTGGTGGTGACGTCGGCGAGGTGGTCGCGGGCCTCCAGGCGGTCGAGGAGGAGGCGGACGAGCCGCGGCGTCTTGGCGGGCGTGGGGAAGGTGTCGTCCCGTGCCGGCTGGTGCTCGATGTCGACCTGCACCCAGGTGCGGCCCTCGTCCAGCGCGGAGCGCACGACGAGCGTCGACTGCCAGGTTCCCGAGACGGCGGTGGGCGTCTCCCGCATACGCTACCGGCTGTGCGCCCCCTTGCTGCCGGAGGCGGAGTCGAGGTCCAGCGTGACGCCCGGGGCGATGTCGGTACGGCCCTCCTCCACCCCGGACGGGTCGTACTTCTTCTCGCGGAGCCATGCGAACAGCTGCCGCTCGGCAGCGGCACAGGTGTGGACGAAGTCCTCCTTCGTCGACACCACCATGCGGTATCCGCGAAGTTCCATGCGCGGGGTCCTCTCGTGGCCGGGTGCCTACAGCGGGTCGGTCTGCGGTTCGTCGTCGTCCCAGACGGTCGCCAGGGCGGCGGGCAGCGGGAGACCGTACTTCTCGCACAGGAACCGGGTCTGGCAGTACCGCTGGGCGTCGGCGGCGACGTTGCCGAGGATCGCGGCGTTCGCGCCGGCGCCGATGACGATGCCGATGACCGGCAGGGCCTTGGCGACGTTCTGGACCGGCACCCGCGCGCCTGCGGGCCCGAGGTGCTTCATCAACTTCTCGACGGCGGCGATCAGTCGGTGGTCTGAGCGGAGTTTCTGCGACCACTTGACGCGCCCCTGAATCGCGGTCGCGGCTCGTGCGGTCTCGGTCATCGGCTTGGCCTTCGCGGCCTGCGCCATGAACGACCGGCGGACCAGGCGCTCGATGAACGCCTGCTCGTCGGGGTCCCTGGCGTCGTAGCCGTAGGAGTAGGCGACGCGCGCGGCGATCGAGGTGCTCAGCACCTGGATCACGAGGATGTCCGCGGAGATCGCCGCGATCGTGCCGGCGACGGGGACCAGGGCCAGGGCGCCCATGGCGCCGCCCTCGGCCGCGCCGATGGTCCGCCACTTGAGCGTGTTGGATGACAGCAGCCGGTCACATGTCTTGAGCTCCTCCTTCCGGAGGTCGGTGAACGTGTCGAGGTCGACGCCCTGCTTGCGGGCGAGTTCCTCGACGTTCTTGTGGTCGTTGAGGTCCAGCGCCCAGGTGTTGGCCAGTTCCAGCAGCGCGACCGCGCCCTCCATCGCGGGGCGCAGGGCTGCGGCGGTCACGGCGTCGCCCGCGTGGCGGATCGGAGCCTTGACGGCCTGCGGGACGGCCTGCCGGGCCCGGCTCACGACCTTCCCCGCGGCGTCGCCCGAGCGGCTGAGCGCGGTGCCGGCCCAGTTCGGCAGTCCGCGGGGGTTGTTGCGGCGCTCCCAGTGCTCAATGAGCGCGTTCCACACCTGCTGGTCGTACTTGCCCATCGACGGTATGCCGTCGACGGGTATCTCCGAGTCCGTGCTCATTCCGGGTCTCCGTTTCGCGCGGGGCTGTGGCGGGGGCCGTGGCCGGGGGGCGGGGTGAGGGGGGAGCGGTAGGTGCCGGACTCCGACTCGTCGAGAGGCGTGTCGAGGGTGAGGCCGGCGGTGGCCATGCGGTCGTACTCGGCGAGGATCAGAGCCTTGGTCCGGTACCCGCCGTACGCCTTCACGTCGTTGTCGCGGGTGACGTTGAACGTGTCGAGGATGTACGCGGTGTCGTCGCGCGAGATCCCGTAGAGGTGGAAGAACAGCGCGTCCAGCTCGGCGCGGATCTGGGGGCGGCGGTCGGGGTCCCAGCGGAAGGGGGCGCCTGTGTCGCCGAGGTCGCGGGCGAAGGGGGCCATGTCGTGGGCGGTGTAGGTGAGCTCCAGCAAGCGGGGGGTGATGAACGACGTGTGCCCGGCGAGCTGTTTCGGCGTGTGGACCGGAAGTTGTTCGACGTAGTTGAAGCTGAGGTGGGTGCCGCCGATCTTCTGTCGGACGACGTAGTCGAATGCCAGAGACGAGAAGGTGGCCAGGAGAAGCGGAGTTTGGTCGGCGCTGGTGGGGAGAGCGAGAGGGAAGGGGTGGCCGAAGCCGTAGGCCGGGGCGGCGGCCGCGATCATCGTGCGCTCGTCGCTCGCCCGGCAGATGTCCCGCCAGCCGAGCACCCAGTCACGGTCCCAGCCCTTTGCCGCAAGACGGCTTCGTGCTCCCGCCGCCATGACCGGCTTACCGTTCTTGTCAACCTCACCCGTCGGCACGTCCTGTTCTGGGACCCAGTAGCGCGGCATCGGTACGGCTGAAGCGTCCTGGTGCTGATCCAGGGTGAAGCGGGGGAGTGTGCCCTTGTTGAGCTGCTGCTCCGTGGCGTTTTCGTAGGTGGAGAAACGATGGCTGTAGTGGTGGAGCATCTTTCCTTCGTACAGCGGGAGCATGCGCTCTCCGGCCCTAACGAAGACGTTACCTTCCAGGTGCCAACCATCGTCAGTGAGTTCTTCATCAGTGCGAAACTTGTCGGAGTCCGTGTTCATCATGAACATGAGCTGGAACTTCACTCCCCATGGGTTACCATCCGAGGCTCCTTCCTTGAACAGCACTGCGACGTCTTGGTAGATGCCTAGCGTGATCTCCTTGTCGCGGCGGGACCGAAATACGGGGCAAGTTCCGGTGTTTGGGTTCATGGCCAGGATTTCCGCGGCGGTGAGTGAGTAGCTCCTTTCCGGGATCTGTGCAGCCTGGCGTACCTTGAAGACCAACCGGATGGGCTCGCCCACACTTCCCGAGCCACGCAGCATGAAGAGGCAAAAGCGAAGCTGATTGTGGACTCCGGGGAAGACCTTGTCCTCGTTCTCGAAGTCGTATAGGGCAACCAGATTCCCCTGGACGATCAGGTCCTTGAAGAAGTGCTGATTGAAGGAATCCGTAGCGATACCTGAAGGGACGATCTGACCGCTACGCCCTCTCGCTTCCATGACGGTGCGGGCATGCTCGGTGAAGAGCGAGTACGTGTTGAGTCGACCGTAGGCCGTCAGCGGGAATCGTCCGGACGCGTGCGCAAAATGCTTGAACCCGTCGTTCTTGCGCTGCTCGTCCCTGAAAGCTGCGTACAGCTCGGGGTTCTGTTCGGCCAGCAGTCTGATCTTCTTGTTGCGGGCGGTCATGTTCGCCGCTTCAGCGATGTCCGCTCGCTTGGCTGCGAAGAATTCGCGTGCGTCGACCTGAACCTGATCCCACGGCGGGTTCCCCACCACCGCGTCGAAGCCGCCCGACCAGCCCGTCCCCGGCTGGACGCCCGCTCCCGACTCCGGGACGTGGAAGACCTCCGGGAACTCCAGGTGCCAGTGGAAGAAGCGGTACGCGTCCCGCAGCCGCAGGATCTCCGCGTGGGTGGTGTCCGGGACGCCGGCCTGGTCGCGGCCGCGCAGGGCGCGGAAGACCTGGTCGGTGGGGGCCTCGGGGGCTCCGTCGTGCTTGGGCCAGACGAAGGCCGCGCACCAGGCGTCGGCGGCGTGGAGGTCCTGGACGAACGCGGTCGAGGCGGTGTACTCGCGGTAGGCGGACTCCTGGGCCAGGACCTGGCCCATGGCGTCCGACGGCGCGGCGATGATGCGGGCGAGTTCGGCCGCGTACCCGGTGTTGGCGGGCAGCGTGCCCGCGTCGAAGAGCAGTTCGTCCTGGCCTCCGCGCTGCGCCTTGTTGCGCTTGACGAGGCCCGCCGCGTACTTCCTGTCGTCGCCCTCGATCGGCTTGAACGCCTCGTCCGGGACGCCGTCCGCGAGCAGCTTCGGGGTCGCGCCGATCAGGCCGTTGCCGTGCTTGACGTGCGCGTCGAGGAACCCGAGCGCCTTGCCCGGCTCCAGCGCCTCCAGCCACAGCGAGACCTTCGCCAGCTCCACGGCCATCGGGTTGAGGTCGACCCCGTAGACGCACCGGGCGACGACCTCGTGCAGGGCGTGGCGCACCGCGTCGACCGTCGGCTCGGGGTTGCGCTCGCGCACGGAGGCGAGGCGCTTGGCGATGCGGCGGGCCGAGGCGACGAGGAAGTGCCCGGAGCCGCAGGCGGGGTCGCAGACCGTCAGTGACAGCAGCTCGGCGGCGATGTCGTCCGTCGGGTCCGGGTGGCCCGCGCTCGCCGCGCGCTGCTCACCCCGCTTGACCGCGTCGTCGATGACCGGGTCGAGGGTGGTGTCGAGCAGGCACTCGATGAGCGACGACGGCGTGTAGTAACTGCCGGTCATCTTGCGGCTGTTGCCCGCGACCTCGACGAGTTCGAAGCTGCGGTCGGTGACCGAGTGCTTGGGTTCAAGTTCCAGCAGCGACTCGTACACCGAGCCGAGCTCCTCCGCGTCGAGGTGCCGGTAGTCGACCGAGCGCCAGCGGCGCGCGCCGGGGTCGCGGACCTGGGCGAGGTGGCGGACGGCGGTCAGCAGCGACTCGTTGGACAGCTTCAGGCCGTCGAGCGGCGCGTCGGCGTCGGAGCGCGAGAACAGCCCGCCGAGGCCGGGCAGGCCGATCTCGGGCCGCCCGCCCTCCGTGCCGAGCGCGCCGAGGACGATCCGCAGCGCCTCGTACAGGTCGCCGTGGGCGGTGCCCTGGCGCCGGCGGGCGTGGGTGCGCAGCCGGGCGGAGGAGAAGAAGCGCGCGTACGTCTCGCGCGGGCCCTCGGTGGCCCGGGGGTCGAGCAGCGCCCCGCGGTCCTCGGCGACGAAGACGAACAGCAGGCGGTAGACGAGGCGCAGCAGGGCCTCGCGCAGGGCCTTGGGGTCGACGTCCTCGCGCAGCCGGCCGTTGTCCGGGTGGCGCAGGAAGCCGGTTCCCAGCACCGTCAGGGCGTGCTGGACGCCCAGGCGGAGCTGGTCGAGGGCGCGGGCCCCGGAGGTGACGGCCTCGGTGCGCCACTTCTCCAGCCAGCAGCCCGACGGCGCCGCGCCCTCGGGGACGGTGAAGCGGGAGGCGTGCAGCAGGGCGTAGAGGAGGACGAACTCGCTGAACAGCTCACCGTCGAAGATCGCTTCGAGGTCGAACTCGACGTACGCGGCCGTGGACATCGCGGAGGAGTCCCGCAGCAGGCGGATCTGGCGGCCGTTGGTGAGGACCGCCCAGAGGTGGGCGTCGGTGCGGTTGAGGCAGTCCTGGACGAGGGAGTGGGCGGGGATCCGCCCGCGCGCCGCGGCCTTGTCGAGCTTCTGGTTCCAGGGGACGCGGTGGACGAGGGCCGGGCCGTTGCGGTGGGAGACCGGGAACCGGACGTCCGGGTCGGCGGCCGACGGTACGCCCTGCGGGCCGACCGGGGTGAGCTGCCCGAAGTCGAGCTTGCGGAAGAGCTGGGCGAGCCAGTCGTTGTCCGCGCGGCCGGTCGGGTCGGCGGCGGGTTCGCGGGTCTCCGGGTCGGCGGGCAGGGCCGCGCGCAGCTCGCGCCAGAGCGGCTTGAGGTACTCCCAGGCGCGCTCGGCCTCGTCGCGGACGGGGACGCTCGCGGGCAGGCCGTAGTCGCCGGGCTTGGTGCCCGGCACGGTCTTCGCCTCCGCGATGCGCAGCAGCATGTCGGAGGGGAGCAGGCCGCCGACGGTGGTGACGGCGGTGAAGGCCTGAGCGGTGCGGGTGGCGGCGGACATCAGGCGTCAGCTCCAGCGGAAGAGGCGGCGGCGGCCGGGGCGGCGGGGAGGTAGACGTAGGCGCCGAGGACGTCGGCGGGCCTCTGCGGTACGACCTTGAGGCCGCGGACGATCTCGTCGCCCGCCTTGCGGACCCGGCGGTGCGAGGCGTCCAGGTCGGCGGCGAGCCGGACCCCGTACTCCTCCAGGTGGGCGGTGACCTCGCCGAGGTTGTCGAGGGTGCGGGTGATCTGGTTGGTGGCCAGCTGCGGGTTGGTGTTGGCCGAGGCGCGGGCGGCGAGCAGTGCGGCCGCCGCGTCGTCGTCGAGCCAGCGGGCGCGCTGCGGCATCCCCTCGAAGGCCAGCAGCCGGGCGTCCTCGGCGACGAGCTGCTTCTCGCCGTTGCGGGACGGCAGGGTGAGGTGGAAGCGGTAGCGGACCAGGAGGAGCGTGGTGCGCACGGTCACCGCGTCCGTGGTGACGACGCCGCAGCGGCGGGCCGGGCGGGGCCCCCTGGCCCGGCCGTCGAGGGCGGAGTCCAGGACGTAGGAGGCGAGCGCGCCGACGGCCGGGTCGGTGCGGACCAGGGCGGCCTCGCCCCGGGTGATCGCCGGGGAGGCGCGGAAGGGGATCTGCCGGTCCTCCTCGACGACCCGGTTGCCCAGGGTCGCGGAGAACGCGTCGCGCAGTCCGGCCGGCGCCCCGCCGACCTGCGCGGTGAAGTCGCCCGAACCGTCGCGCGGGTCGCGGACCACGGCGTCGAGGCCGTGCAGGGCGGCCAGCGCGAACTCGCGGACCTCGTCGGCCCCGCCGAGCGCGGCCCGTACGGCGGCGACCTCGCGGGCCACCTCCTCGGGGTGGATGGTGCGCTGGGCGTACTTGGAGCGGGAGGTCTTCTCGCGTTCGGCGGCCGAGTTCCAGTCGCGTTCGACCTGGTCGAGGGTCTGCTGGACGCCCGGCATCTCGAACAGGGTCTCCTGGCTGCCCTGGCGGCCGTGCAGGAGCAGCCACTCCACCACGGCGTCGGTGACGCCGGAGGCGGTCTCGTCGGGGACGGAGACGGAGATGCCGAGGTCCTTCTGGATCTGCCGGTGCTTCTTGAACAGGACCTCGAGGACCTTGCCGTCGATGCCGTTGTCCCCGCCGAACATGGTGATGACGCGGACCTGGTCGCGCTTCTGCCCGTAGCGGTCCACGCGGCCCTCGCGCTGGTCGTGGCGGGTGGGGTTCCAGGCCAGGTCGTAGTGGATAACCGCGTCGAAGTGGTGCTGGAGGTTGACGCCCTCGGAGAGGCAGTCGGTGGCGATCAGGACGCGGCGGACGGCCGGGTCGTCGGCGCCCAGGGCTCCCAGTTCCTCGATCCGCTCCAGGCGCTGCTGGGGCGAGATGGTGCCGGTGACGGCGGCGACGTGCGTCTTGCGGCCGAGCTTGCCCGGCGTGCCGTCCGCGCCGCCCAGCTCCTCCGCCAGGTACTCGGCCGTCGGGATGTAGCGGCAGAAGACGATCGGGTTGTAGCCGTCGGCCAGCAGCGACTTCAGGTGCTTGACCAGTGCCTTCAGCTTCGCGTCGCCCTGCTGGCCGGCCAGGGCGGCGGCCCGCTCGGACAGGTCGAGCAGCCGGGCCCCGGCCTCCTCGCTCTCGCTCGCTCCGGGGGCGACGTCCAGGCCCTCCAGCGCGTCGAGGTCGGCGGAGTCGTGGCTCAGCGGGGCACCGAGGACGTCGGCCTCCTCCGCGCTGCGCGCGACGGCGGACGCGGACCGGGTCCGCAGGGTCTGGGCGGCGGCGCGCGGCGAGGACACCATCGAGCGGAGCAGGGCGATCACCGACCACCAGGCGATGCGGGCCTCCCGCCTGCCCTGGTCGCCGGCGGTCCGCACCCGGTCGGCGGCGTACGCGATGGCGTCGTCGAGGAGGGCGCGGTACTCGTTGGTGAGCTTGTAGGGCTCGTCCTTGATCCACCGGTCGGAGGGGAACGCGGTGCGCTCGGCGAGCGAGTCGTCGGCCAGGCCGTCCTCCTTGGTCAGGTACTGCCGGACGTCGGCGCGCTTGCGGGCCACGAAGTGCTCGGCGAGCCGGGCGCGCCCGACGGGGTTGTCCAGGTCGACGTCGGCCAGCTCGGGGCGGACCAGGCCGAGCAGGTTGCGGAACGCGGACTCCTTGCCCGAGTGCGGGGTCGCCGTCAGGAGCAGCAGGTGGCGCTCCTGGTCGGCGGCGACCCGCCGCAGCAGCTCGAAGCGGAGCTGGTCGGCGCCCGCCCTGCCGCCCGCGCGGACGTCGTCGGCGGCGACGCAGGTGTGCGCCTCGTCCACGATCACCAGGTCGGGGCAGTTGCGGACGAAGTCCTCGCGGTGGCGGGTGGACTTGATGAAGTCCGTCGAGATGATCGTGTACGGGTGCCGGTCGAAGAGCGACTGGCCCAGTTCCAGGCCGCGTTCGAGCCGGGAGACGGTGGAGGCGAGCACCAGCTCGGCGTCGATGCCGAACTTCTCGCGCAGCTCCCCCTGCCACTGCTCGGCCAGCGCGGGCGAGCACAGGACCGTCATCCGGCTCGCCTCGCCCTGGGCGAGCAGTTCGGAGGCGATCAGCCCGGCCTCGACGGTCTTGCCGATGCCGACGTCGTCGGAGATCAGCAGGCGCACGGTGCGCTGGCGCAGGGCCATCAGGAGGGGGACGAGCTGGTAGGCGCGCGGCTCGACGGCGATCGACGCCAGGGAGCGGAACGGACCCGCGCCCGAGCGGAAGCCGACGCGCAGCGCGGTGCGCAGCAGGCCGGCCGCGCGCTGGTCGCCGAGGTCGCCGGGGTCGGGGGCGGCGAACTCCGCCGCCCGTACGTCCTCGAAGGCGGGGAAGACGGCGGCGACGTCGTCCACGCCGCCGCCCAGCGGGCGCAGCACCAGCATGTCGGGCGCGCTCTCGGGCAGCACCACCCACTCGCGGCCGCGCGCGGTCACGAGGGAACCGGCGGAGTACGTCAGGCTCATGGGGTGTCTCGGATCCTTCGTCGGGTGCGGGTGCGGATGGGTCAACGGGTCTGGAAGTAACCGGAGTTGGCGTCGATGAGACCGTCCCAGTCCGCCCCTGCGCCTGTCGGGAAGCGCAGGACGTCCCAGCCGATGTCCTCCAGCCGCTCGGCGGCGTCCTGGTCCCGGGCGGGGCGGCCGGCGTGGGCGGGGGAGTCGACGAACACCGCCACGTTCGCACCCGGGAGGCGGAACACGAAGTCCGGTTGCGCGGCGGCCTCCCCGACCAGGGGGCTCGACTCGTCGGGGAGCCGGTAGCCCTTCTCCTTCAGCCAGCCGAGCAGGTCGCCGGCCTCGACCAGCGCGCTCAGGTCCGCCTCCAGGGCGCTGTCGCCCTCGGAGGGCCGGGGGTCCGGAGACGCCTGGGCGTCCTTCGACCCCTCAGCGGCCCGGGCGGCCAGCCGGGCGAACTGCTCGCTGCGGGACTCGCCCCGGTCCTCCTTGGCCGTCGTCGAGGTCGCCAGGCGCAGCAGCAGCGGTCGGGCCGCGTGCCGGCTCAGGTGCCGGTGGGCGGCCTGGTTGCCGTAGGTCAGCAGGCACTCGTAGCAGCCCCGCGCGCACTTCTCGTCGCCGCCGGGGCCGCCGCGGTCGGCCCCCTCGTCGTCGGGGTCGAAGTGGCACAGCTCCAGGGCGGTGCGCGCGGCCTGGGCCAGAGCCCGCCTGTCGTGCTGGAGGCGGCGCAGCACGCCCGCGCCGCCCTCGGCGGCCTCGGTGAACAGCACCCGGCGGCGCGGGCCCTCGTCCGGCGGCAGCAGCTCGGCGGTCAGTTCGGCGTCCTCCAGCTCGAAGGCGGCCTCGATCCCGCGCTCCAGGGCGTACATGAACGACAGCGCCACCGGCTCGGGCTGCGCCTCGTCCAGGGTCACGACGAGGATGTTGCGCCGGTCCTCGACGTAGGGCAGGACGCGCTTCTTGCGGCGCTTCTCGTTGCCGCCCTCGTCGACCACCGGCATGTCGCCCTCGATCGCCTCGGAGGCGGCCTTGTCGTTGAGCCAGCGGCCGTCGCCCAGGTCGAGCCAGTAGCCGTCCGGCTCGCCCTGCTTGTCCCGCACCCGTCCGAGGTTGGTGATGCGCACGGTCGCGGAGTCGCCGTAGTCCAGGTCGAGCACGGGCGCACCCTGCCGGTCGGTGACGTGCGCGGTGAGCCGGCCCGAGCGGGCCCCGTGGTTCTGGAAGGCGTACGACGTCTCCAGGCGGAACCCGGCCCGGCGGCGCTCCTCCTCGTCGGAGGAGATCCGCTCGCGCGGCGTGGTGTACACGGTGTGCAGGTGCAGCAGGTTGGTGCGCCGGCCGCGCAGCGGCTCGTCGCACATGTCGCAGAGGTCGACGCCCGCGGACCCCTCGTAGTGGTAGCCGCAGTGGTCGCAGCGCTTGGCCTCGGCGGTCGCCAGGTCGCCCGAGGAGTCCGGCGGCAGCTGGGCGCGGGTGACCTGGTAGCGGGCGCCCTCGTGGTAGATCAGCGCGCCGGGGCCGAACTCGCGGATCGCCAGGAACCGGGGGCGCTGGAGGTAGTCGCCGTCGGCGTTGCGGCGGTTGCCGGAACGCGGGATGTAGGCGGCCAGCGGCAGCCGGGGGAAGCTGTAGCCGGGCAGGAAGCCCTCGGAGGCCAGGTAGCGGTAGGGGTTGAAGTCGCTCATCACCGACTTGGAGTCCGAGGAGCGGTTGAGCAGCAGTGCGGTCTGGGTCTCCGCCTCCCGCCGCCGGGAGCGGGCGCGCGCCTGCTCGCCCTGGGTGAGGGTGTGGTCGACGACCCGCCGGTTCTGCTCGTACTGGTCCAGTACGGCGGCCCGGAACAGCTGCCGCCAGCGGTCGAAGGCGGCGTCGAACTTCTTGTGCGCATCGGCGACCCGGTCCTCGATCCACTCGTCGTACCACCAGGTGGTGTCGGTGAAGTCGGGGATCAGCGGGGCCAGGGCGGTCCGGGCCGCCGTGACCGCGCGCCGCCGGGCGCTCTCGTCCAGGGACAGGTCCCGGATGTCGGAGAGCAGCGGCAGCGGCATGTCCGGGTCCGGGCGCTCCTCGCCGTCGGGGTCGTAGGCGACGTCGACGACGTCGGGGACGGAGCTGCCCAGCTTCATGCCCGTCTCGGCCAGCCAGATGCCCTGGAGGTGCGAGCGGACCAGGTCCTCGTTGGCGAGGTCCAGGCGCGGCGGTGCGACCTGCCCGGCCACCATGTCCCGCGAGCGGCGGAAGTAGTACTGGTCGTGGCTGTTGCCCGTGGCGCAGTACGTGGTGACCAGGGCGGGCTGCCCCGACCGGCCCGCGCGGCCCGAGCGCTGGGCGTAGTTGGCCGGCGTCGGCGGCACGTTGCGCATCATGACGGCGTTGAGCGAGGAGATGTCCACGCCCAGCTCCATCGTCGGCGAGCAGTACAGGAGCGGCAGATCGCCCGCCCGGAACTCGGCCTCGCGCTTCTGCCGGTCCTCGGGCGCGACCTGCGCGGTGTGCTCGCGGGCGTACAGGCCCGCCAGCTCGCCGGCGGCCTCCTGGTAGAGGCGTCGGAAGAACGGGTTGACGCGGGGGCCCTCACCGCTGCTGTACGTGTGCGTCAGCGGGTCCTGCACGCCGCTGGTCCCCGTCCCGGCCCGCCAGATCAGCGACGCGGCCGAGACCCGGTAGCCGGTGCGGGCCTCCACCGGGCGGCGGCGGAAGGCCGGCCCGGAGGCCTCGGGCCCGGCCTCCACCCGGTGTACCAGGTCCGCGTCGCACAGGACGCGGAGCAGGTCGTCGATGACCGCCTGGACGTCCTCGTGGTCCAGGGTCCGGAACACCGCCGCGGTACGCCGCAGGTACTTGCCGTACTTGCCGCGGGCGGAGAGGAACAGCGCCGTACGCTCCATGCCGGGCTTCGACGGGTAGGGGTAGGCGGTGCCGACGGCCGGCCGGTCGCCCTCGGAGAGGACCCACGGGTCGACGAGCCGCTCCTCCCCGGCGCGCTGCAGCGCGTCGAAGTCGTCGCGGAAGTACTGCACGTCGATGGCGAGATGGCGGCGCATGTACGCCAGGAGCGCGTGGGCCACCTCCCGGCGAAGGGTCGGCTCGGCGTCGCGCAGCGCCTGGTGCGTGGACGCCCAGCGGTCCTCCTGCTCGGCGAGCCAGTCCAGGTCCTCGTAGTCGATGCGCAGCAGACCGGTCTGCTCCAGGTTCGGCATCGTGATGCGCCAGCCGCGCTCCAGGTCGCGGTAGAGGCGGAAGCCGACGACGTCGCGGAAGACCTTGGCGGCCCGGCGCTCCAGGCCCGGGGCCATGTTCGGGTTGCCGGTGTACTCGCGGGGGGCCAGGCCCATGACGTCGGTGACGGCCTGGGTGAGGTCGTCGTGGCGCAGCCCGTCCGCACCGGCCTCCAGCGCCGCCTGGTACAGGGCCCCGCGCAACTGGGTCACCTGGGCGAAGTCGTTGAAGTGCCCGGCCTGCAAGGAGGCGTCCTGGCGGTTGTCGACGAACGTGAGCAGCTTGCGGGCCTCCTTCGACAGCACGTCCAGGGGCACCGCGCGGAGCGACTTGACGATGGACGCCGAGACGACCGACGTCGCCGAGGAGCGGCCCTCCTGGCCGAGGGTGGCCAGCTTGGCGAAGTCCCGGCCGCGCGTCTGCTCGTAGGAGATCTGGCAGTGCAGGCAGAACAGGAACGGAGCGGGGACGAACGCGGCCACCAGCCCCTCGCCGGACTCGTGGCCCAGCGGGTCGACCACGACGCGCTGGGGCACCCTGGGCCGGTACGACTTCTTGACGACGGTGAGGCCCTGGCCGTCGGGCTCCAGCCAGGACTCCGGCAGCCGCCGGTCCTGTACGGCCTGCTGGGGGTCGGCCGGCCACTCGTAGTCCTCGCCGGGCGTTCCGACGTACAGGTAGCCCTCGCCCTCGCGGCCACCGGAGGCCGAGGTGTCCCGGCGCGGCTCGTAGCGGAAGGACCCCTGGTCCTCGGTGCGCCACACGGTGACGTACTCCTGGCCGCACTCGCGGCAGAACGCCAGCGGGAAGAGCGGCTTGCCGTCGCTGTCGGGCTGCTCCAGCTGGTAGGTGCGGGTCAGCGGGCGGGTCAGCGGGTCCTGGAGCGTCGTGTAGACGGTGTCGCCCTTGGAGAGGAACTGGTGCAGCCGGAACGCGAACAGGGGCCGCTCGGTCACCGGGTGCTTGGCCTGCGACCCGGCCTCCAGGGTGGCGCGGATCGCCTCGGCGACCGTCTCGGCGGGCACGCCGGAGGACCCGGCGAGATCCTCGGCCGCCTGCTCGATCGTGCCCGGCGGGCAGCGGCGCAGCCGGCCCGTGCCCGGCTCGCGCTCCAGGCCGAACCTCGACTCCAGCCAGCGGGCCAGCGGGTCCCGGGTGAGTGCCTGGTAGGACAGGGGCGCCGCGGCCGCGCGCAGCCGGTCGGCGGGCACGCTCCCCGCGGCCTCCTCCTCGGTGGCCCGTACGAGGGTCTCGCCGATGACCCGCTTGGGCAGCACCGTGGTGCCGAACAGCCGCCCCGCGACCTTCGCCACCTCGCGCTGCTGGTCGGGCCAGGTGCCCGACGTGGACATCGTCGCGGAGGTGCCGACGCATTGGAGCGTCTCGGCCGCCCGGCAGGCCTCGCGGACCCGGCGGATCAGCAGGGCCACGTCCGCGCCCTGGCGGCCCCGGTAGGTGTGCAGCTCGTCGAAGACCAGGAACTGCAGGCCCTCGGCCATCCGGATCAGGCTGGCCCGGTCGTCGGGCCGGGTGAGCATCAGCTCCAGCATCACGTAGTTGGTGAGCAGGATGTCCGGCGGGTTCCTGCGCAGCTCGCGCCGCTGCTCGTCGCTCTCCTGGCCGGTGTAGCGGGCGAAGGTGACGGGCTCGCGGCCGGCGCCGAAGCCGTTGCGGAGGTACTTCTCCAGCTCGAGGAGCTGCGAGTTGGCCAGCGCGTTCATCGGGTAGACGACGATCGCGCGGACCCGACCGGACGCCGCGGGGGCCGCGGGGGCCGCACCCTCGTGATCCTGGGCGCGCTCCCGCTCGCGTTCCTGCTCGCGTTCCTTGAGGACCCGGTCGACGATGGGGACGATGTAGGCCAGGGACTTGCCCGAGCCCGTGCCGGTGGTCAGGACGTAGGAGTCGCCGGCCTGTGCGGCCTCGATCGCCTCGCGCTGGTGCCGGTGGAAGGTGAGGGGCCGGCCGCTGGGACGGCGGGCGTCCTCCTTCTTCCCGGCCTGGAAGATCTCCGCGCACCTGGGGTGCAGGACGCCGTCGCGGACCAGGTCCTGGACGTTGCCGCCGTCGTCGAAGAACGGGTTCAACGAGAGCCAGGGGTCGGGCCACTGCGACTTGCGCGCCAGATCGTCCTCGATGAAGCCGCTGATCCGGCCGTCCCGTACGACCGTGGCGCCCTTGGTGAAGCGCTCGTACTCGTCGATCAGGTCGCGGTGGATGCCGAAGACGTCCATCGCGTCGGGCACCCGCGGCGCACGGCGCGGCACGGGGGCGGGCAGCGGGGCGGACGGTTCGGGGAACTCCTTCCGCAGCCGCGCCACCGGGTCCATCGCCGTCCACTCGGGGGAGAGCAGAGCCGCCGTGTCGTCCGGGGCCAGGGCGAGCGGGACGAGGATCTCGCGGACCAGGGTGGCGTTCTCGGGGCGGTTCGCCGCGTCCTTCTCCAGCAGCCGGTTGACCAGCAGGACCAGCTCGTCGGGCAGGTCGGGACGGACCACGGTGAGGGAGGGCGGGGACTGCGTCTGGTGCTGCTCGGAGAGGTCGAAGGCGACCTTGGCGTTGAACGGCGGCTTGCCGATGAGCAGTTCGTACAGGACGCAGCCGAGGGCGTACAGGTCGGCGGAGGCGGTGACCAGGTCGGCGCGGAACTGCTCGGGGGCCATGTAGCGGGCGGTGCCGACCGCGACGCCCGTGCTGGTGAGCCGGTTCTGGTCGGGGTCGTCGACGATCCGGCCCATGCCGAAGTCGAGGATCTTGACGGTGCCGTCCCGGGTGAGCATGAGGTTGGCGGGCTTGAGGTCGCGGTGCACGATGCCGGCGCTGTGCGCCGAGGCGAGGCCGGCCGCGATCTGCGCGGCGATCGCGGCCGCCCAGGAGAGCGGGAGTTGCGGCTCCTCGTCGATCAGTTCGGTCAGCGGGTGGCCGTCGAGCAGCTCCATCGCGAGATAGGGGAGACCGCCCTCCCGCGCGTCGTCGTCGACGCCGCCGTCGACGAGGCGGGTGAGGTTGGGATGGCGCGGGGAGAGGCGGCGCATGATGTCGACCTCGCGCCGGAAGCGCTCGACCGCCTGCCGGTCCTGGCCGGTGTCGATCACTCCGCCGGTCCGGCTGCGCAGGATCGTCTTCAGCGCCACGACCTGGTCGGCCGCGTCCGCGGAGGCGTGGAGGTCCACCGCGCTGTGCACCTGGCCCATGTTGCCGCGGCCGACGACCCCGGTGACCCGGAACCTCCCGGCTACCGTCCCGAGATCCACTCGCACTCCCTGGTGTCGTGTCTGTCGTTCGTACACGTGGTCCACATCGGCCGATGGCTTCTCGGCGGTGATGTCCTGGCACTCGCGGGGAGGGTGGGGCGCCCCAGGCGCGCAACAGTACACCGGAAGCGCCAAGGAGAACATGCCAATTGCGTTGACGCAGTACACAAGTTGCCGCGGAAGGATCATCCTGCGGCGAGACGTAGCCCGCGGCCCCCTGGCAAGCGCACTCCCAGCCCTACGGACCGAACGGTGGCCCCGCGCGAGCCGCGAGTGCGAACCGGTCGCTTCGGGGTGCGAGAGGGTCTGCAGCTGCCCGGACTCACCAGAACGGGCGACGGGAGCCGTCGTCTTCCGCGAGGGGTACGTGAGTCATGTCAACGCATGGGCAAGAGCGTGTGCAGGGGGGCTCTCCCGTGTACGGTGGCGCGTATGTCGGACTCTGCGCAGCTCAGACCGAGCCCCCGAGGCGAGGCCGCCCCGGCGCTCGTCACCGGCGCGGAGGTCGCCCGTCTCGCCGGCGTCACCCGCGCCGCCGTGTCCAACTGGCGGCGCCGCTATGAGGACTTCCCCTCCATGGTCGGCGGCAGCGCCTCCAGCCCCCTGTTCGCCTGGCCCGCTGTCGAGGAGTGGCTCGCCCGCCGCCACAAGAGCCAGGAGGTCTCCCTGGAGGTCCAGGCATGGCAGGCACTCCGCGCCGAGTTCGGCGACGACACGGTCGCCGCGGTCGCCGCCGCAGCCGAACACGTCATGGGTGCCGCCGCCCCTCACACCCCCTCGCCCTCCGGCGGTCCTCCGTCCCGCGCCCCGCTCAGCGCGCACCTGAGAGAACTCCTGGACCGGCTGGCCGCCGACGCGGGCGCCACGGGCGCCGTCGAAGGCCTGGTAGCCAGGCTCGTCGACTCCGTACGCCGCACCGGATCGGACGTGACCACCTCTTCTCGCGTCGTCCGCGCCGTGCTGCGCTTCGCCCCCTCGCTGCAGAGCGGCGCGCGGGTCTTCGACCCCGCCTGCGGCATCGGAACGCTCCTGTACGCGCTACCACCCGACGGCGGTCTCGTCCGCGTCGGCCAGGACCTCGACGAGGCGTCCGGCCGGATCGCCCGCGCCCGCGCCACCCTGGCGAGCCACCCCGACACCGTGATCACGTCCGGGGACTCACTGCGCGCCGACGGCTTCACCGGACTCACCGCCGACCTCGTCGTCTGCGACCCGCCGACCGCGCTCACCGACTGGGGTCGCGAAGACCTCATGCTCGATCCCCGCTGGGAGTTCGGCACCCCCTCCCGGGCCGAGGGCGAACTGGCCTGGCTCCAGCACGCGTACTCCCACGTGGCCCCCGGCGGACACGCCCTGCTGGTCATGCCCGCCTCCGTCGCCTACCGCAAGGCCGGCCGCCGCATCCGGGCGGAACTGGTCCGGCGCGGCGTGATCAGCAAGATCGTCGCCCTTCCCAGCGGAGTCGCCTCCGGGCACGCCCTCCCCGTCCACCTCTGGCTCCTGCGCCGCCCCGACGAGGCGGGCCGACGGGCGGACACCGTCACCCTGGTCGACCTCACCGCGAGCAGCCCCGACGGACCGTTCGACCCCGCCGAGGGCCAGAGCGTCGAGGTCCCCCTCATCGACCTCCTCGACGACGACGTCGACCTCACCCCCGCCGTCCATGCCCCCGCCCTCCACCGCGACCTCGCCCTCGAGTACGAACGCGCGCGCTCCGAGATCACCTCCGCCCTCGCCGCGCTGGAGACCCTGCTGCCCGAGCTGCGCACCGGCGGCGGCACCAACCTCTGGGAGGGGGCGACCGTGACCGTCTCCGAACTCGTCCGCGCCGGCCTGGTGGACCTCAGCGACGGCACCGTGCGCGCCGGCGACGACCAGATCGACCCCGACTACCTCGACGGCTTCCTGTCCGCGGGCCCCAACATCCGCCGCTCCACCTCCCAGAGCGGCACCTACCGGCCCGACCCCCGCAGCGCCCGCATCCCCCAACGCGACCTCGCGGTCCAGCACCGCTACGGCAAGGCCTTCCGCGCCCTGCGCGACGCCGAGACCCAGGCCCTCCGCCTGACAGAAACGGTCCGCCGCATGAGCGAACTCGCCCGGGAGGGCCTGGGCAACGGCGCACTGGAACCGCACGACGGCTGAGGGCGGGGCGCGGGTCTGCCGGCGCGGTCCTCGGGATGGACGTCGGGGGAGAGGGGCAGGGGCCGGGACGGTCGTCGTCCCGGCCCCTGCCTCACGGCGGTCCGGCCGGGCCGGGGGGCACCGGCACCTCCCCCTGTTCCCGGGCAGGGCTGCCGTCGTGCGTCGGGTCCCTGCTCAGGGCGTGACGATGGCGAAGTCGGGGTCGCCGGGGTCGAGGACGGCGGTGAGCCGGGCGAGGGCGGTGCTGTCGCCGTCGACGCGGACGCCGGCCCGCTCCAGGCCCTCGGGGGTGAGCCCGGTGGTCGTGAGCGCGGACATGCCCGGGACGGTGGCGGTCAGGGCCACGTCGGCGGCGTCCTTCTGAGGGGCGGCGGTGTACGTGAGGACGCCGTTGGCCAGGGTGAGGCGGTAGCGCTCGTCCGCGTCCGTGAGGTGCACGTCGACGGTGAGGTGCTCGTTCCAGGCTTTGGGCCCGTCGATCTGGATCGCGAGCGCGTCGAAGAGCATGGTGGGGGACAGGTGGGCGACGATGTCCGGCGACGCGGTGACGGTGGGGGTTCCGAACCGGCCCTCGCGCAGCTCGGTGGTGCCGGAGAGGTAGAAGTTGCGCCAGGTCCCGTTCTCGGCGCCGTAGCCGAGCTGCTCGAGGGTGTCGGCGAGCAGCTCCCGGGCGGGGGTGTGATCGGGGTCGGCGAAGACGACGTGGCTCAGGACCTCGGCCGCCCACCGGTAGTCCCCTTCGTCGAACGCACCGCGTGCCTTGTCGACGACCGCGTCGGCGCCGCCCATGAACTCCGTGTAGCGCCGGCCGGCCTCGACCGGCGGGTGCTGCCACAGGTGGGCGGGGTTGCCGTCGAACCAGCCCATGTAGCGCTGGTAGATCGCCTTGAGGTTGTGGCTGACCGAGCCGTAGTAGCCGTGGGTGTTCCAGGCGTTCTCCAGGGCGGGCGGCAGCTGCAGGTGCTCGGCGATCTCCGCCCCCGTCCAGCCCTTGTTGATCAGCCGCAGGGACTGGTCGTGGAGGTAGCCGTACAGGTCGCGCTGCTGCGTCAGGAACCCGACGACGTTCTCCCGGCCCCAGGTGGGCCAGTGGTGGGAGGCGAAGGCGACGTCGGTGGTCCCGCCGAACAGGTCGACGGCCTCGGTCAGGGCCCTCGACCAGAGGTAGGGGTCGCGGACGACGGCGCCGCGCAGGGTCAGCAGGTTGTGCAGGGTGTGGGTGGCGTCCTCGGCCGTGCACAGTGCCCTGAAGTCGGGGAAGTGGATCAGCAGTTCGGCCGGGGCCTCGGTGTTCGGGGCCATCTGGAAGACCATCCTGATCCCGTCGACGGTCTCCTCCTGGCCCGTCTCGGTGACCGTCAGGGTCGGCGGGATCAGGGTGACCGTGCCGGTCGACGTGGTCTGCCCCAGCCCGGCCCCTACCGCGCCCCGCGGTCCGCGCGCGAGCGCCGCGCCGTACATGTAGGCGGCGCGGCGGCCCATCGCGGTGCCCGCGTACACGTTCTCCGCGACCGCGTGCTCCGTGAAGCCCTCCGGCGCGATGACCGTGACGCGGCCCGCGTCGACGTCGTCCTGGGTGGTGACGCCCTTGACGCCGCCGAAGTGGTCGACGTGCGAGTGGGTGTACAGCACCGCGGTCACCGGCCGCGGCCCGCGGTGCTCCCGGTACAGCTCCAGGGCCGCGGCGGCGGTCTCGGTGGAGATCAGCGGGTCGATCACGAGCACACCCTCGTCACCCTCGACGAAGGTGACGTTCGACAGGTCGAGCCCGCGGACCTGGTAGATGCCCTCCACGACCTCGAACAGGCCCTGCTCCGCGACGAGCCGCGACTGGCGCCACAGACTCGGGTTAACCGTGTCGGGCGCCTCTCCTTCGAGGAAGGCGTAGGTGTCGTTGTCCCAGACGGCGCGTCCGTCCTCAGCGGTGACGAGGCCGGGGACGCGGCGGGCGACGAGTCCGCGTGCGGCGTCCTCGAAGTCCGTTCGGTCCGAGAAGGGCAGGCGGTCCCGAAGGGCGGCCTGCTGGCGGGCGATGGAAGGCTGCGCGGCTTTCGGCGAGTAGCTCATTCACCCACATTCGCACCGTTTGTCATGCTTTGGGCTCCGCGACGCGGTCGCGTCGCGGTCGACCGCACCGGCCGGACCGGCCGGGCCCGGGGACACGCGGGGCGGCGTGCGGCTGCCACGCCCCGCCGGTCAGGGGAAACCGCGTCCGTCACCGCTCCACGTGCACGGCGGGCGAACCGTCTCCCACGGTCCTGTGTCCAGGACCTGGCGTCGTGCGACGGGCGGAACTCCACACCGATCGGGTCACGTTCGGGGCCGAGTCGGGCGGCGTCGTTCGGTCGGGCCGCACGAAGACCGGCGACGTGGCGGCGATCCTCGTCACCAGCGGCCTACCCGGCGCCGGGGCGGCCGCTGCGCGTCTCGCCGAGACCGCGGACGTGTCCGGCGGCTCCGTCCGGTTCGGGACAACGGGCCAGGACGTCGTTCAGGCCGATGCGGTCTTCCCGGGGCAGGGCGGGGGGCGGGTGGGCCGGCCGGTCACCTGCCGTACGGTCGACGGCCGTGGCGGTGCGGCGGACGGGTCCCTGCGCCACGGTGGAGACGCGGCCGGGGTTGGCGGTCACGCCTCGGTGGCCACGGGGCCGCTGTGACGGGTCTCGGCGTTGCGGCGGGTCTTCGCCCACCCGGTGCGGCCGCGCAGGAGCCGGACGAAGCCGCGGGCGGAGACGATGAAGAGGTGGTAGGCGTACAGCCACAGGGACAGGCCCCACAGCACCCCCTTGAGCCGGGAGTGGTCCGGGGCGTACTGGGCGCGGTAGACCGGGCCCCACAGGACGAACGGCACGACGGACACGACGCCGAGGGCGAGCGCGAGCGGCCAGGCGGCGAGCAGGACGCCGCCACCGGTGAGGACCACCGCGGTCAGGACGCAGGTCAGCAGCAGGGTCGCGAGGTGCGCGACCGGCTGCAGGAAGGTGTACAGCGACTCCAGGACGCCTCGGGCCCCGTAGTGGCGGGAGGCGATGATCCGGGGGGCGTACCGGACACAGGTGATGTTGCCCTGGGCCCAGCGGGTGCGCTGGGTGAGGAAGCGCCGGGTGTGCGGGAGGGCTTCCTGGGTGACCCAGGTGTCCGCGAGGTGCGTGACCCGGTAGCCGGCCAGGCGCATCTGCAGGCCCAGCTCGTAGTCCTCGAGCAGGGCGTCGTGCTGCCAGGGGCGCCGCTCGGGGCCGGCGATCCCGTCCAGTGCGGACAACCGGGTGAACTGGCCGTTCCCGCCGAGCCCGACGGATCCCGTGCCTCGGCGCAGGAGCTGCATCCCGGTGTTGGACGTGGCGAACTCCGCGTCCTGCATGCGGATCAGGAGCCGGGCGTAGGCGTTGGCGACGCGTCCCTTCGCGGGCAGGGGCCGCGGGTCGTCGGCGTTGCGCATCCGCACCCCGATCTGGACGCCGCCGGTGTCCGCGTCGGCGAACGCGTCGGCACCGGCGACGAAGTCCAGTGCATCCGGGCTGAGTTGCCCGTCGGCGTCGACGACGCAGACGACGACACGCGCACGGTCGGCATCCGCGGGCAGGTGCTCGCCCAGGGCTTCGTAGGCGGCGTTCAGGGCGGCGCCCTTGCCGGTGCGGGCGTGGGGGCGGCGGCGGGAGACGAGGTGGACCAGCGGGTCGCGTGCGGCGAGGTCGGAGACGAGGAGACCGGTGCGGTCGTCGCTGGCGTCGTCGATCACCCACACGTGAGCGGCGGGGAAGCGCGAGCGCAGGAGCGTCGTCGTGGTCGCGACGACCGCCTCCTCGTCCCGGCACGGAACGAAGAAGTGCCAGCCGAACGAGGCCGGATCGCCCCTGGTGGAGGGCTGCCTGCGGGCGTAGGCGTACCGCGCCCCGGCCCAGTACACGAGGAAGCAGGCCAGCAGGAGGAACGGGAGGACGAACAGCAGGACGTGGTCGAGCACGAGGACTCCTCGGTCAGGTGCGGCAGGCGGGCGCCGGGATCACGCGGCGGCCGGGCGGCGGACCGGACCGGTCCGCCGGGCCCCGCGCTCCACGGGCGGTCCCGGGACGGCGTCCTCGCGCCGGGCGGCTCGCGCGATCAGGTCGACGATGCGTCGTGAGGCCCGGCCGTCCCCGAACGGGCTGGGGAGCGAGGCGAGACGGCGCAGGCCGGCAGCGCCCTCGGCGAGCCGGCGGCGGACGGCTGCACCGATGCGGGGACCGGGCGGGACCAGCTCGGCGAACTCGGCCAGGGCTTCGGGGCGTTCGGTCGACCTCCGCACGCAGACCAGGGGGCGTCCGAGCACGGTGCTCTCCTCCTGGACGCCGCCCGAGTCGGAGATCAGGACGGCGGCGTCGCCCGCCAGTGCGAGGAACGACGCGTAGTCGACCGGAGCGATGCACCTGATGTCGGCGAGCAGCGGGCGGAGGCCGGCCTGCTCGGCCCGGACACGGGTCCGCGGGTGCAGGGGCAGGACGACCGGGAGCTCGCGTGCGAGCCCGGCCAGCTCCTCCAGGACCGCGGCCAGGACCGCCGGGTCGTCGGTGTTCTCCGGGCGGTGGATCGTCGCCAGGACGTAGCCGTCGCGCTCCAGGGCGTGCCGGGCCAGGACCTCCGCGCAGGTCCCGGCGCGGGGGCGGTGGTGGTGCACGGCTTCCACCACCGTGTTGCCGGTGACGCTGATCCGCTGGTCCGGCGTGCCCTCCGCCAGGAGCAGGGACCGGTTGTCGGGCGTCGCCGCGCACAGGACGTCGGCGAGCCGATCGATGACCACCCGGTTGTGCTCCTCGGGCATGGCACGGTCGTGGCTGCGCAGTCCGGCCTCGACGTGGACCAGGGGGATGTCGCGGGCGTTCGCGGCCAGCGCCCCGGAGAGGGCCGCGTTCGTGTCGCCCTGCACGACGACGGCCCGGGGGAGTCGGTCGGCGAACCGGGCGTCCAGCCCTTCCAGCGCGGTCGCGATCTGGACGGCCCGCGGCCGGCCGCCCACCCCCGCCAGGTACTCGGGTTCCGGCATGCCCAGGCCGGCCAGGACGTCCTGCGACATCGCGCCGTCGTAGTGCTGGCCGGTGTGCAGGACCCTGGCCGCGGGCCCCAGCAGCCGGACCGGCTCGGCGAGCTTCACCAGCTCCGGCCGGGTCCCCAGGACGACGGCCACGCTTCCAGCCGAAAGGGGTTCATCAGGGGTGCTCATGCGGAGCAACGCTAACGTCGAACGATTCGATGCCCCGTGCCCGACGTGTGGTCCCTCCGTGCTCGAAGAGATGTCACGACCGAAGGCCCGGGACGTTCGGTGGCGCAGCGGCGCCGGGTGAGGACGCACTTCCCGTGCGGCGGTGACGTTGGTCCCGCGGACTCCCGCACGGCACCGCACCGCGTGGGAGTCGTGCGGCCGGGCACGGAGTCCGCGTCGCAGCACGTTCGACGGGTGGCTCGTCCGTCGTACGGACTCGTCTTCCTCACCGGTCGCCGCCCGTCCCTGACCGGTCAGTCCGTCGGCCGGCGCACGCGGCTGTCGTCCGTCACCTCGTACACGTCGATGCGCAGGAGCTGCCGGACGTGGGCCGGGACGCGCGCGGCGGCCCTGAGGGACGAGGACGGTACGACGAGGGCGTAGCGGGTGCGCGGGTCCTGGCCGGTCATGCGGCGCAGGAGTTGGCCGTAGGCGATGTCGGCGTCGATGCCCTTCTCGCGGGTGCGGCCCTTGGCCTCGCAGATCAGCCGCTCTGCTCCGCGCACGGCCTCCAGGTCGGTCCACTTGTCCGTGGGGTCGACCGGTGTCCAGCCTTCGGCCAGCAGCCAGGTGCGGAAGGCGTCGAGCACCCGGTCCTCGTCGCTCGCGCGGGCCAGCACCTTCGTCAGGGCCGCCAGGTCGACGTCCTCGTTGCGGTGCAGCCGGCCGCGGCTGTCGGCGTCCAGGTCGGCGGGGCGGACGACGACCAGGCGGATGCCGTGCGCGGGGATCTCGGCGTCGCGCCGGGCGTCGTACTGGGCGCGTTGCTCGCCGCGGTGGACGCCGCTGACGGTCAGCCGGTCCGGCTTGTCGAAGTGGGGCGTCGGCCGGTCGTGCTGCGGCTCGCGGTACTCCACCACGAGCTGGTGCCCCGGCCAGTAGGCGTCCACCTGCAGCCTGACCCGCCGGCCGTCCGCCCCGGGGTCCCCCAGCAACCAGTCGAACCGGTGCTGCGTCCGGGCGCTCTCCCCGAGGATCCGCTCGCACAAGCCGACGACGTAGGCCTCGTCGCTGTCGTCCCGCGTCCCCATGACCGGGCATCCTGCCACCGCTCGCGGTCGGTGGGACAGGGTCGGAGAACCTTGCCTGCGCCGGAGCCGGTGGCGAGCGATACTGCGTGCCGTGGAACGTGCAGATCTTGCTCTCGCTCTCGAAGGGCATGGCACCGGTACTGCCCACCGGGTTGCCCTGGCATTGCGTGCCGGGGTCCCGTTCCGGGGCTACTCCGAAGCCCCGCAGTCGGCTCGCCGTTTCCTCACCACCTGGGCGTGGCGAGCCCGGTGCATGGCGGAGGACGGGATGGTGAGCGGCAAAGACCTCGCGCGGGGGCTGCAGGCCCTCGAGCGCCACGGAGACGCGCTCGTCGCCCTTGCGCGAGTGGACATGGCCGAGGGCACGCACCTGGTCTTCCTGACCGCCGACGGCAGCTCCTGCGTGGCGGTGCTGTAGGGCCGGTCCGACGCCTTTCATTCGACGGAGACTCGCCGATCAGCGGATCTCGTTGCCGGGGTGGTGTGGGAGGCATCGGCGACCGATCAACGTCCCGCCCCCCTGTCGTCACGCGATCGTTCGCCGACGGGCAGGCGGCGCGAGCGGGTGCGGCGCCACGTCGTCGCACGGCTGCGTACGGGGCGCTGTGCCGAGTCCCTGGTGGATGAGGTGCAGGGTGAGGGTGGCGACGTGGTCGGGGTCGGTGCCTTGGTCGACGGCGGTCATCGCGGCTTGGAGGAGGCCGCCGATGAGCTGGGCGGTCAGGCGGGGGTCGGTGGGGCCGAGGTCGGCGACGGCGGTGATGAGGGGGGTGTAGTGGAGGTGGTGGAGTTCGTGGACGCGGTCGCGGCACTCGGTGGGGAGGTCGGCGCGCATGAGGGCGGCGGCCGGGCGATGGAGGCCCTGGGCGGAGAGGTGGAGTTCGGCGCGGACGAAGGCGTCGATGCGTGCGCGGGGGTCGCTCGCTTCTGTCAGTGCCTGGGTCATGGCGGCGTTCGCGGTGGTGAAGGTGTCTTCCACGACCGCGGCGAGCAGGGGGCCGCTGGAGGGGAAGTACTGGTAGAAGCTGGGGCGGGACAGCCCTGCGCGTGCGGTGACGGCGGCCGGGGTGACGGCGGCGGCGCTCTGCTCGGCGAGGATGTCGACGGCGGCGCGGATCAGCGCCGCCCGTTGCTGGGCGCGGTGCTCAGGAACGGTGGCGGCGCTGATCTTGGGCATGGTGCGGGGGCCCTTTCGACTCGGGTGGTCAGGTGAGGCGGCCGTCCCTGAGGGCTGTGACGCGGTCGGCTGTGTCCAGTATCTCCGTGTCGTGGGTGACCATGCCGGCGGCGGTGTCGTCGGTGCGGGTCTGCCCGGCCGGGCCGAGGACGAGCAGCAGCACGGCGGCCGGTGCGACCTGACTCGCCTCCGGCGAGAACGGCGCGGAGGAAGCGGCGGATCAGCATCCTGGTGCTGGACTCGGCGGTGTAGCCGGGTCAGGCGGGCGCACGCTCCGGCCTGGTCGACGGTCGGGGTGCCCGGCTTCTCGTCGATCGCCGCCGTGTCGGCCGAGGAGGCGAGCCGCAGGGCCACGGCGGTGGCCTGGTCGGCCACGGGGCAGGGACCTCGCCGAAAAGGCCGTGGCGCGGCTTCTGCCGCAGCGGCAGCGGCGCGTGGACGGTGCCGACGTCGCCGAAGGAGGCGTGGCCGATGGCGGTCACCGGGGTGTGGGCCCGGCCGACGGCGAGCCGGTCGCCGGTGTGGACGCCTTCCTTACGGCGTCCTGGCCGACCGGGACGCCGTCGGCGCCCGTCTTCGACAGGGGCCTGCCCGAGACGGGCGAGGGGGCGGGGGAGCCGGTGGGCTCCACTCGGAAGGCCGTCAGGTCCCGCTGCTCGGCCCCGAGCCGGACAGCGGGGCGTGGACGGGCCACCGGCCCAGCGGCTCGGCGTATCCGCTCTCCTCAGGCGCCGACGGCGACCACGGTCTCGAACGACTCCACGTCGCCCGCCATGCCCGGCGACGACGTCGAGTGCGCGTCGTGGAAGGACGCCGACCGCATCCAGGCGCTGAACGCGTCCTTGGAGACGAAGTCCATCACCGCCACGTACACGGCGCCCTCGCCCTGCGGCCGCAGCAGACGAGCCCCCAGCAGGCCCTCCACATCGGCCAGGTGCGCGCCCATGCTCGCCCCGAACTGCTCCTCGAACCCCGCGGCAGCCGCAGCAGGAACAGGAATCCGGTTCATCACAGTGAACATCTCTGACATCACTCCACAGATCGTGTCCGGCGCCGACGGAACTTGTCGACGCTCGTGTCAGCATCCTACGCCACTTTCCTGACGCGCGTGTCAGCATGTTCGTGGGGGTCGCCCCGCCGCCGGGCCGCCGCATCCGGAACCCTGACCCTGAGCGGGCATGTCCCGTCGCACCGGGCAGACCGGGTTCCGGCGGCTGGGCTCACCCGCCGGGGCAGGCGGGTCCGAGGGCGAGGGGGGTCTCGGCCGACCGGCCCTCGTTGATCCCCCATCGATGGGCTGACGAGATCGTGCGCAGCGTCTGGTTCATCCCTGGGCGCGAGACGTCGTACCTACGAGGCCACCACGAAACCCCAGGTCGCCACCGCCAACTGACGTTCCTTCCGAACCCGGAGCGGTTCAGTGCGGCGTTTGCCGGGGCAGCGGCCCGGGGTGCATCGCCTCGGGCCGCTTGGACTGGGGGCGGACAGTTCCCGGATCAGGTTCGGGGCGATCGGAAATCGCTTGTGGTGATTCGCCGGCGCGGGACGGGAGTCGGTCCTGGCCGCCTGAACCGGTCGTCGCGGCAGGCCGGAAGCGTCCCCGACGGCACCGCGTTCGCGCCCACCCGGATGGACCGATGGACCGTGCGCCGGGACGGGGCGCGTCGCGGTCGTGAGGTCTGGTGGCGCGGATTCCCGTGCAGGCAAGGCTTCCTGACGATCCGTCATCTCACCGCACGGGCCGCCGCGACGGCGGAGAGGGCGGCGTGGTCGGCGTCGGCGTCCGTGAGGGGGTGGCCGGTGTTGAGGAGGGCGTAGTAGAGGGGGGCGGAGACGGCGGCGACGACGCGGTGGGGGTCGGTGCCGTGGGGGAGTTCGCCGCGGGCGACGGCGTCGGTGACGCAACCGGTCCACTCCTCGATGCGGACGGCGTAGAAGCGGTGGAGGGCGGCGGCGGCCTGCTCGTTGCAGAGGGACGCGGCGATGAGCGCCTTGAACAGGCGCCCCTGGCGCGGGTCGGTGAGGGTCCGCACGACGAGGCGGGCGTTTGCGCGCAGGTCCTCCTCGACGGAGCCGGTGTCGGCGCGGGGGAGGGACTGGGCGGCCATGTCCTCCAGCAGGTCGGCGGCCAGCGCCCCCGGCGTCCCCCAGCGGCGGTAGACGGTGGTCTTGCCGACGTCCGAGCGGCGGGCGATCTCGGCCAGGTCGAGCCCGGCGAAACCCTCCTCGACCAGGGCGTCGCTCGCCGCGCGCAGGACGGCGTCGCGGACGCGGGCGGTGCGTCCGCCGGGACGGACGGTTCCCGGGGCGGGGGATTCGGGCACGGCGGCCTCCTGCCGGCTGTGGCGGACTCGATCTACCCCCATCTTATCGGAACCAGGGTTCTCTTACGAGCCGCCGCAGTGCTACAGTCCTCTACGTAACGGCACACGAGACCCGTTAAGCCAGCCGGGTCGGCCCGTGCCCCTCCGCCGCGCTCCTCCCGCCCCGCCCTCGCGGGGCCTGCGAAAGGACGGTCATGTCCACCATCGATTCGGCCCCGCGGTCCACCGCCGGGACCTCCGCCTCGACACCGCCCCCGCAGCCGCTGACCGGTCGGCTGAAGGTCGTCATGGCGGTGCTGCTGGTCGCCCAGTTCATGCTGGCCGTCGACTTCTCGATCCTGAACGTCGCGCTGCCCGTGGTCGGCGAGGGCCTGGGCTTCTCGCTGTCCGACCTGCAGTGGATCGCCACCTCGTTCGCGCTGGCCGCGGCCGGTTTCACCCTCCTCTTCGGCCGGCTCGGCGACCTTGTCGGCCGCAAGCGCACCTTCCTCGTGGGCCTGGGCGTGCTGGGCGCGGCCTCGCTGATGGGCGGGCTCGCCACGAGCCCCGAGGTCCTGCTGGCCGCCCGCGTCCTCCAGGGGCTGGCGACCGCGGCCGTCACCCCGGCCGGCCTGTCGCTGCTGACCACCTCCTTCCCCGAGGGGCCGCTGCGGCAGAAGGCGCTGGGCCTGAACGGGGCGCTGATGTCGGCCGGGTTCACCGCCGGGGCCGTCCTCGGCGGGGTGCTCACCGACCTGCTCTCCTGGCGCTGGGCGTTCTTCGTCAACGTCCCCGTCGCGCTGGCCGTGCTCCTCGTCGCCCCGGCCGTCATCACCGAGTCGCGGCCCGCGGTCCGGCCGAAGCCCGACCTGCCCGGGGCCCTGTCGGTCACCCTCGGCCTGCTCGCCGTCGTCTACGGCCTCACCCGGGCCGGCGAGCACGGCTGGGGCGACGCCCACACACTGGTCGGCCTGGCCGCCGGCGCCGCGCTGCTGGTCGTCTTCGTCCTCGTCGAGCGCCGGGCCGACCAGCCCCTGGTCCCGCTGGGCGTGCTCACGCGGCCCTCCGTCGCGTGGGGCAACGTCGTCGGCCTGCTGGCCTTCGTCACCGAGACCTCCCTGGTCTACCTGCTGACGCTCTACCTCCAGAAGACCCTGGGCTTCACGCCGCTGGAGGCCGGTCTCTCCTTCGGCGTCCTCGGCATCGGCACCGTCGTCGGCGGCATGCTCGCGCCGAAGGTCATCGCCCGCTTCTCCACCCCGACCGCGCTGGTGTTCGGCGGTGTCGTCCAGGCCGTCTTCACCGCCGCGCTCCTGTTCCTCGGCACCACCACGACCGCCTCGATGGCGCTGCTGCTGCCGGCGACGTTCTTCGGCGGGGTCGGCAACATGCTCGTCATCGTCGGGTTCATGGTCACCGCCACGTCCGGGCTGCCCGACCACGAGCAGGGCCTGGCCACCGGGCTCGCCACGATGTCCCAGCAGGTCGGCATCACCATGGGAACCCCGATCATGTCGACGGTCGTCACCGCGGCGACCGCCGGCGCGGCCACCGCGGGCGCGGTCCTCCACGGCGTCACCGTGGCCGTCGCGGCCAACACCGCGCTCGTCCTGCTCGGCGTGCTCGTCGCCGCGGTCTTCCTCCGCGCGAGGTCCACCGCGGCCCGCGCGTGACCCGCGCACGGCGCGCCCCGCACCCCGCGTCCGACGGAAGGCCGTCGGCGCGGGGCCGGCCGCTGTCCGCGTCGCTCCCGCGTCCGCCCGCAACTCCCGGTGTTGGTCTAGGCCTTGATGTGGGCATGGCGCACACTGGGCGCGTGCGCCCCCACCGCACGTCGTCGTTCGTCGGAAGGTCTTCCATGGGAAACACCACGGGCCGCCGCTCCCTGGCAGCCGTCGCGGTCGCCGCGACCCTCACCGCGCTCGCCGGCGCGCCTGCCGCCGCGGGCGACGGGCGGACGGTCGCCGTCGTGACGGGCGCGCAGCTGAAGGCAGCGCTGCAGGCGGCCGCGCCGGGGGACACCATCCGGCTCGCGGACGGTGTCTACACCGGCAACTTCAAGGCCACCGCCGCCGCCCGCGCCGACGCGCGCATCACGCTGACCGGTTCGTCCCGCGCCGTCCTGCGGACGAGCACCGGCGGCGGGAACGTCCTGCACCTGAACGGGGCCTCGTACTGGACCGTGCAGGGCGTCACGCTCACCCACGCCCAGAAGGGCATGATGATCGACGCGGCGGCCGGCGTCGTGGTCGACGGGGTGACCGTCCACGACCTGACCATGGAGGGCGTCCACTTCCGGACGTCGAGCACCGACGGGGTGCTGCGCGACTCCTGGATCCACGACACCGGCCAGGACGGCCGCGGCATGGGCGAGGGCGTGTACGTCGGGACGGCGAACACGCTGTCCGACCGCAGCGACCGGGTGCAGATCCTGGGCAACACCTTCGGCCCGTGGGTGCGCGGCGAGGCGGTGGACCTCAAGGAGGGCACCACCGGCGGCCGGGTCGCGGACAACACCTTCGACGGCACGGGCCTGACCGGCCGCAACTTCGACGACTCCTGGGTGGACGTCAAGGGCAACGACTACGTCATCGAGGGCAACCGGGGGGTGAACACGACGAACAACGGCTTCGAGGTGCACACCCAGGTCCCCGGTTGGGGGTGCGGCACGGTGTTCCGCGGCAACCACGCCGACCTCAACGGGGCGACGGGCAGCGGTCGTTACGCGATCCACGCCATCGACCACAGCGCCGCGTGCCCGACGAGGGTGACGCCCGACAACACCGTCACCGGCGGCCGCGGGCTGGTGAACCCGGGTGTGCCGGTGACGCCCTGACGGCGGGCGGGGGCCGTCAAGCGCCGTGCCTGCCGCGGGAGTTGCCGCTGCTCAGCTCGCGTCGAGGCGGGCGAGCTGGTCCGGGGTGAGGGTGAGGTCGGCCGCCGCGGCGGAGTCGGTGACGGAGGCGGGGTGCTTGGCGCCGGGGATCGGGATGACCGCGGGGGACCGGGCCAGCTCCCACGCGAGGGCGACCCGCTGCGGGGAGACGCCGAGTTCGTCCGCGACGGACCGGAACGCGGGGTGCCGCGCGGCGAGTTCCTTCGCGTCGGCGAGGCCGCCGAGCGGGCTCCAGGCCAGGAAGGCGAGCCCGAGTTCGGCGCAGACCTCGATCTCGGGAGCGCTGCTGCGGAAGCCGGGGGAGAACTGGTTCTGCACGCTGACGAGCGCGTCGCCGAGGACGGCGTGGGCGAGGCGGATCTGCGCCGGGTCGGCGTTGGAGAGCCCCACCATGGCCACCTTGCCGCTGTCGTGGATCTCCTTGAGCGTGCCCACGACCTCCTCGTAGGGCACGGCCGGGTCGGGCCGGTGGTGCTGCCACAGGGTGATCCGCTCGACGCCGAGGCGGCCGAGCGAGTCGTCGACGGCCTTGCGCAGGTGCGAGGCCGAGCTGTCGGTGTCCCAGCCGCCGCCGTCGGTGCGGACGTGGCCGCCCTTGGTGGCCAGCAGGACCCGGTCGCGGGCGCCGAGTTCGTCCAGGAGGCCGGCGACGAGGCGCTCGTTCTCCCCCTGCGCGCCGGCGCCCTTCTCGTCGCCGGGGCCGTAGGCGTCCGCGGTGTCGAACAGCGTGACGCCCGCCTCCAGGGCCGCCGTCACCGTGTCGAGGAGCTGCCGCCGCGGCTGCGGGCCGGTCTGGTCGAACGTCATCAGGCCCAGGCCGACGGCCCCGACCTCGTGCCGTCCGACGGTGTCGTTGCCGAGGTGTCGTGTCTGCATACCTGTACTTCCTCGCGAGGGTTCCGGATCCGGTGCCCCGGCGACCGCCTTGCGGCGTCCGACGGCGCTCCGACGGAGTACTGCCCCGTTCCGGTCGTCCGGAACGCCGGCCGGTCGAGGGCGACCGCGACGGCGGGCCGCCGAAAGGGTGTCGGGGTGTAACTCCCGTTACTGCAGGGCCTCTTGTGGGTTGTCATGAACGCGCTCTATGGTGCGCGGGACCGTTCCGCGTCCTTGAGGAGATTGACGATGACGTCCCTCCGCACCGCCGCCGCAACCGTGGCCGTCGCCCTCGCCGCACTCGGCGTGAGCGCCCCGTCCGCGCAGGCCGCCCCCGTGGCCGCCCCCGTCCAGGCCGCCCCCGCCGCCGTCACCACCCTCGGCGCACCCGACGCCTGCGGGCAGGACCCGTGGACCACCGGCGTCCCCGACCAGCCGTTCGGCTTCGACTACACGCAGCCCTGCCGCAACCACGACTCCTGTCGCGCGCAGGCCGACGCCGACCGGGTCGCCGGCCGGACGAACCTGACCCAGCACCGCAACGCCGCCTACGCCTGCCACAACCGCTTCTCCGACGAGTTGCACCGCGTCTGCGACGTCACCCCGAACCGGTCCGTCGCGGCCCGCTCGGCCTGCCACGCCACCGCCGGGCTATACTTCAGCGCAGTGTGGGCCTTCAACACGCCGGTGAGCTGAGGCACCGGACGGCACCCCCAGGGGCGGCGGGGACGCCACGCGCG
>NZ_JBHWZH010000003.1:0-92311 GCF_042728285.1 Streptomyces sp. NPDC060194
GGGCCGACCCGGACGGGTCGGCCCTCAGCGCGTTCCCCTCACAACGGCCGCAATGCCGGTTCCTTCTGCACGGCTCCCAGCAGCCGGTCCAGCGCCATCTCCACGTCCTCTTTCCAGGACAGCGTGGTGCGCAGCTCCAGACGCAGACGCGGATGGACCGGGTGGGGGCGCACGGTCTTGAAGCCGACCGCGAGCAGATGCTCCGCGGGGAGCACACAGGCGGGCTCCTTCCAGCGGGCGTCACCGAAGGCCTCGATCGCCTTGAAGCCCCGGCGCAGGAGGTCCTTCGCGACCGTCTGCACCATCACCCGCCCGAGGCCCTGGCCCTGGTAGCCCGGCATGATCCAGGACGTCATCAGCTGGACGGCGTCCGGCGACACCGGGCTGGTGGGAAAGGCCGTCGACCGCGGCACGTAGTCCGGCGGGGCGTACAGGACGAAGCCGACCGGCACCTCGTCGACCTGGACCACACGCCCGCAGGAGCCCCACTCGAGGAGGACCGAGGAGAGCCACGACTCCTTCTCCAGTTCGGCCGTCCCCGCGTTCAGCGCTGCCTGTCCCCGTACCGGATCGAGCTCCCAGAAGACACAGGTGCGGCAGCGCTGGGGAAGCTCCGGAAGGTTGTCCAGCGTGAGCGGTACGAGCCGTCGCCCCATAGCGGCTGGTCCTCACTTTCCCCGCTCGCCGAAACGAGAGCGGCCGTCAGCGCACTTCGTTCTCTCAGCAGACTCCCGACGAAGCCGCCGAGGGCCCCCAGGCCCAGTCCCGCCGTCACCAGCCCACCGCGACTCACCGCTCGCACGGTCCCGCCTCCCCACTCCGAGTGCCTTCAGGTGGTTGCGCCGTCCCTGGGGCCATCGTAGCCAGGGCCTCGGTGCACCGACACCGACAGCAAGCAAAGGGCGGGCCGCGATCCGGTTGCCCGGATGCGACCCGCCCGATCTGCGCCGACGACGTCCGTCGCGGCGGTTCGATCACTCCTCCGCGGCCCCGTCGGGGTCGTCGGAGAGTCCCTGCTGCAGCACCCGGCCCTCGCCCGGCGCCAGGGACGTCAGGATCCGTTCGAGATCCTCCATCGAGGCGAACTCGACGGTGATCTTTCCCTTCTTCTGCCCCAGCTCGACCTTCACCCGCGTCTCGAACCGGTCCGAGAGCCGCGTTCCGAGGTCACTGAGCGCCGGCGACACCCGCCCGCCCGCCCGCGGCCCCTTGGGCTTCGGAGCGGACTTCTGCTCCGACCCCATCAGCGTCACGATCTCCTCGACCGAGCGCACCGACAGCCCCTCGGTGACGATCCGGTGAGCCAACCGGTCCTGCTCCGCCAGGTCGTCCAGCGACAGCAGCGCCCTGGCGTGCCCGGCCGAGAGGACCCCCGCGGCCACCCGGCGCTGCACGGCCGGCGACAGCTTGAGCAGTCGCAGGGTGTTGGACACCTGCGGCCGCGACCGCCCGATCCGGTCCGCGAGCTGGTCGTGCGTGCAGTTGAAGTCCTTCAGCAGCTGGTCGTAGGCGGCGGCCTCCTCCAGCGGGTTCAGCTGCGCCCGGTGCAGGTTCTCGAGCAGCGCGTCCAGCAGCAGCTTCTCGTCGTCCGTCGCACGGACGATCGCCGGAATACGGGTCAGCCCCGCCTCCCGGCTGGCCCGCCAGCGCCGCTCACCCATGATCAGCTCGTAGCGCTCGGCGCTGAGCTGCCGGACCACGACCGGCTGCAGAAGCCCGACCTCCTGGATCGACTTCACCAGCTCGGCCAGCGCGTCCTCGTCGAACACCTCGCGCGGCTGGCGCGGGTTCGGCGTGATCGAGTCCAGCGGAAGCTCCGCGAAGAAGGCGCCGACCGGCGTCTCCTCCACCACGGGCTCCGGATCCGGCCGCGATGTTTCACGTGAAACATCGCTCTGCGGCAGCGAGGTCACCGCCGCCGCGGCGACACCGCGCTCCGCGGTCAGCAGCGGCAGGCTCGACGGTGACGCCGATCCTCCGGTGATGGCCGTCGCCCGCTCAGGGCCCGGGGCCGCGGGAATCAGCGCGCCGAGCCCACGCCCCAGTCCTCTCCGTCGTTCGCTCACTGCATCCCCTCCGAAACATCGTGCCGGTTGTCCTGAACATTCCCGTGAGCCTGCTGCGCGTCGTACGCCAGGCCCACCCCGCGCAAGGCGATCTCCCGGGCCGCCTCCAGGTAGGAGAGCGAACCGCTGGAGCCCGGGTCGTAGGTGAGCACCGTCTGCCCGTAGCTGGGCGCCTCGGAGATCCGCACCGACCTCGGGATGCTCGTGCGGAGCACCTCCTTACCGAAGTGACCGCGCACCTCGTCCGCCACCTGCGAGGCCAACCGGGTCCGACCGTCGTACATGGTGAGGAGGATCGTCGACACGTGCAGCGCGGGGTTCAGGTGCCCCCGCACCAGGTCGACGTTCTTCAGCAGCTGCCCCAGCCCCTCCAGCGCGTAGTACTCGCACTGAATGGGGATCAGGACCTCCTGGCCGGCCACCATCGCGTTGACCGTCAGCAGGCCCAGCGAGGGCGGGCAGTCGATGAGGACGTAGTCCAGCGGCTGCTCGTAGGCCTGGATGGCCCGCTGCAGTCGGCTCTCCCGGGCCACCAGGGACACCAGCTCGATCTCCGCACCCGCGAGATCGATGGTGGCCGGCGCGCAGAACAGACCCTCCACGTCGGGGACGGGCTGGACGACCTCGGCGAGCGGCCTGCTCTCGACGAGGACGTCGTAGATCGAGGGCACCTCGGCGTGGTGATCGATGCCCAGCGCAGTCGAGGCGTTCCCCTGCGGGTCCAGGTCGATGACCAGGACACGGGATCCGTTCAGTGCCAGCGAGGCGGCGATGTTGACCGTCGTCGTGGTCTTGCCGACCCCGCCCTTCTGGTTGGCCACCACCATGATGCGGGTCTGGTCCGGCCGCGGCATGCGGGCGCCGGAACGACCGAATGCCTCCAGTGCCGACCGGGCTGAGCGCTCGATGGGTGTGTCGTCCGTCGGAGGCGATGTTTCACGTGAAACATCCTCCCCCGCCGATTCACTGCGGGGGCCGGGGACCGGATCGGTCATCGGCCCCGCGATATTGGCGTCGGACCGCAAGGATTCACTCTCCTCGACTTCAGGCTCGGGATGAACAGAGCCTGCCATGGTTTCGGGGCGAGGGACCAGCGAGGCCCGTTCTCCGGTGGATGATTCCACCTCTGTGGATACTTTGGTGACCCGTGCGGGGGTCGCGGACCCGGAGGCTGACGCTCGGGCGGACGCACCGCGGTTGCGCGGCTGAGCCGCGGCTCGACCGCGGCCGATGATGCCCTGCAGCAGGGAGCGATGTTTCACGTGAAACACGATGCCCAGCCGCAGGGCTCAGGGCAGGAAGACACTCCGGACCCGCGGGCGCGGCACCGGCTTCGGATCAACGGCGCCGGCGCGCGCGACCGGTCCTGGCCGCCTTGGCGCGCTTCGCGGCGAACCGCACGCCGCCCGGGCTCTCGCCCACCTCGACCCGGACCACGGTCGACATCGGGTCCACGACCCCCTCCCCGACCTGCAGCACCGAGGTGTCCACCACACCGAGCTTGCTCAGCGCGGCCCGCGCCCCCTGGATCTCCTCCTCGGCGGTGTCGCCCTTGAGCGCCAGCATCTCGCCGTACGGACGCAGCAGTGGCACACCCCAGCCCGCGAGCCGGTCCAGCGGCGCCACCGCCCGCGCGGTGACCACGTGCACCGGTGGCAGGGTGCCGAGCACCTCCTCGGCCCGGCCGCGCACGACGGTCACGTGGTCGAGTCCGAGCAGCTCCACGGCCTCGTTGAGGAAGTTCGTCCGCCGGAGCAGCGGCTCCAGGAGCGTGATGTTCAGATCGCGGCGCACCAGCGCCAGCGGGATCCCCGGCAGCCCCGCGCCCGAGCCGACGTCGCACACGGTGACGCCCTGCGGTACCGCCTCCGAGAGCACCGCGCAGTTCAGCAGGTGGCGCTCCCACAGGCGCGGAACCTCGCGCGGGCCGATGAGCCCGCGCCGGACGCCGGCGTCCGCGAGCAGCTCCGCGTAGCGGACCGCCTCGGGGAAGTACTCGCCGAACACCTTCCGGGCCTCGTCCGGCGCCGGGGGAAGCTCCGCTGTCTCCGTCACGGGGTTCCGTCCTTCCGTACCGCTCCGCCGCACCGGGGGTCACGGTCCCGGGGGCCACTGAACAACAGACTGACAAAGTCCGGCCCCGCCCGCGAACAGAAGCGGGCGGGGCCGGGAAGAGGGACCGGCTCGGATCAGGCCGGCAGCACGACGACGAAGCGCTGCGGCTCCTCGCCCTCGGACTCGCTGCGCAGACCGGCCGCCGCGATCGCGTCGTGGACGACCTTGCGCTCGAACGGAGTCATCGGGGCCAGCTTCACCGGCGCACCGCTGCTCTTCGCGTCGGCGGCGGCCTTCGCGCCCAGCTCGGACAGCTCCGCACGCTTCTGCGCGCGGAAACCGGCGATGTCGAGCATCAGCCGGCTGCGGTCCCCGGTCTCCCGGTTCACCGCCAGCCGCGTCAGCTCCTGCAGGGCCTCCAGGACCTCGCCGTCCCGGCCCACCAGCTTCTGCAGTTCGCGCCCGGCGGCGTCGCTGACGATGGAGACCGCGGCCCGGTCGGCCTCGACGTCCATGTCGATGTCGCCGTCGAGGTCGGCGATGTCCAGCAGACCCTCGAGGTAGTCGGCCGCGATCTCGCCCTCCTGCTCCAGGCGGGACAGCGCGTCGCCACTCTCGGCGGCGGCGGACGTGGTGGTGGTGCCTTCCGTCACGGGAGGGACTCCTTCTTACTTCTTGGTCGGGTGCTTGGGCCGCTGCGGACCCTTGCGCTGCCCGGACTTGGTCTGACGTGCCGAACCGGCCTTGGGACCGCCGGTCGCCCTGGACCGCGCCGGAGCGGCCCCGGGCTCGGCCGGCTTCTCCAGAGAGGTCTTCGCCGTGGCGCCGTCAGCGGAGTCCGGCGTCTGCGTCGTACCGGAGGAGCGCTGCGCCTTGGTCTGCCGCTTCGGCTGCTGGCGCCGGGCCCCGCTGCCGCCGGCCTCCGCGGGCTCCACGACCTCGCTCTTCACCACGACACCGTCGGCCTGGGCCGCCAGCCCCTTGGCGCCGAGGCCGGTGATGAACTTGCGCTCGTGCTCGTTGCGGTCCCGGCCCTTGGCCACGATCGCCTTGACGATGTTCTTCTCCCGGCGGCCACGGGTCGTCCCGCGGGCGGTGACGTGCTTGAGCATGCCCTCGAGCATCTTGGCCTGCGCCATGCTGCCCGGGGTGGGGTTCCGGTTGATCACGTACATCTGCTGGCCCATGGTCCACACGTTGGTGGTCAGCCAGTAGACGAGGACGCCGACCGGGAAGTTGATGCCCATCACCATGAAGATGACCGGGAAGATGTACATCATCATCTTCTGCTGCTGCATGAACGGCGTCTTGACCGTCAGGTCCATGTTCTTCGTCATCAGCTGGCGCTGCGTGTAGAACTGCGACGCCGACATGAGGACGATCATGAGCGCGGTGACGATGTGGACGCTCGTGATCGAGGCGTCCATCGCAGCGACCTCGGAGGCGCTGTCGGTGAACTTCGCCGCGAGCGGGGCACCGAAGATGTGCGCCTGGGAGGCGCTGTCGAGCAGGTCCTGGTTGATCGAGCCGATCGTCTTGTTCTTCGCGATCGAGTCGAGCACGTGGTACAGCGCGAAGAAGAACGGCGACTGCAGCAGGATGGGAAGGCACGAGGCGAGCGGGTTGGTACCCGTCTCCTTGTACAGCTTCATCATCTCTTCGGACTGGCGCTGCTTGTCGTTCTTGTAGCGCTCCTGGATGGCCTTCATCTGCGGCTGGAGCGCCTGCATGCCACGCGTCGCCTTGATCTGCTTCACGAAGAGCGGGATCAGGCAGATGCGGATCAGCACCACCAGGGACACGATGGACAGACCCCAGGCCCAGCCGGTGTCAGGGCCGAAGATCGCCCCGTAGACCGAGTGGAACTGGACGATGACCCAGGAGACGGGTGTCGTCAGAAAGCTGAAGATACTGGCGATCGTGTCCACTAATTGGGCTCCTTGAGCATTGGCGAGGTCTCTGCGGCGGGACGGTCCTCTACGGCGGGAGGTCCGCCCTTACCGGTGCCGCGCCATCGGTCGCGCAGCCATGCGTGCCACCGCGGCCGGGTGCGGGGCGGCACGTGGTCGACGCCGCCGGGCGACCACGGGTTGCACCGCAGGATGCGCCAGGCGGTCAGCACCGTGCCCTTGACCGCGCCGTGGCGGTCGACGGCCGTGTAGCCGTAGTGGGAGCACGACGGGTAGTACCTGCACACCGGCCCGAGCAGCGGACTGATGGTCCACTGGTACAGCTTGATGAGAGCCAGTAGCGGGTACTTCACCGCGCACCCCCTCCGAGGAGCCGCCGCAGTGCGGCGTCCAGGTCCCGGGCCAGCTGGTCGTGGTCGGCGTCGCCCGCACCGGGCAGCGCCCGTACGACTACCAGGCTACCGGGGGGCAGCTCGGAGAGGTGTTCGCGTACCAGATGGCGAAGTCTCCGCTTCACCTGGTTGCGCACCACTGCGCCGCCCACGGCTTTGCTCACGACGAAACCCGCACGCGCCGGGGGAGCTGTCTCCCCGGGTACGTGCGGGTCCGTTGATCCACTGCGAAGGTGGACGACGAGGAGCGGGCGTCCTGCCCGGCGTCCTCGCCGTACCGCGGTCGCGAAGTCCTCGCGCCGCCTCAGCCGGTACTCGGAAGGCAGCACGACGACATGACCTGACGGTGTCAGGCGGACAGGCGGGCGCGGCCCTTGCTGCGGCGCGTCGCGAGGATCGCGCGGCCGGCGCGGGTACGCATACGCAGGCGGAAACCGTGGGTCTTGGCGCGACGACGGTTGTTCGGCTGGAAGGTGCGCTTGCTCACTCGGGGGCTCCAGAGAAAAATCGGGTGATGGCGGGACATCGCCTGGCTGTCACCGTGCGCCCACGAGGAAGCTCGCGTACACGCACCGAGTGCACCGCTTCACAATCACAGATCGTGATCTTTGCCCATCGGAGGCAGGCGGCAGCAGCCATCGACAACTCGACCTGGTCACGGTACGCGCGGCTACGCCAATCGGTCAAACCGGGGTCGCGTCTCCCGTGTTGTCCCCAGGCTGTGGACAACAAGTTGTGTCTCGGCCCCGCCGCTGACTACCGTGGCCCGTCCCCTCTTCCCATTCCTGCCCCCCTGTCCCGATCACCCACCTGGCATCACACCATCGTGTGGGTTGACCGGTACTCATGAGAGAGCGTGCCCTGTGGCTGACGTACCTGCCGATCTTGCCGCAGTGTGGCCGCGAGTCCTGGAGAAGCTGCTGGGCGAGGGGCGCGGGCAGGGCGTGGAGACCAAGGACGAGCACTGGATCCGACGCTGCCAGCCGCTCGCGCTGGTCGCGGACACCGCGCTGCTCGCCGTGCCGAACGAGTTCGCGAAGGGCGTCCTGGAGGGCCGGCTCGCGCCGGTCGTCAGCGACACGCTGAGCCGGGAGTGCGGCCGGCCGATCCGGATCGCCATCACCGTCGACGACACGGTGGGCGAGGCGGAGCCGCCCCAGCAGTCCAGGGCGGGCCGGCAGCAGGACCAGCACCCGCCCGCCGGGCCGTCGCACGACGCCGCGTCCCACGAGCCGCAGCCCTACGAGGACGACCTCCCCGTCGCCCGGCCGACGTATCCCGAGTACCACCAGCGGCGCGAGCCCGGTGCGTGGCCGCGTCCCCAGGAGGAGTACGGCGGCTGGCAGCAGCAGCACCTCGGCTTCCCGGAGCGGGACGCGTCGCAGGACCGCTGGTCCGAGCGCGACCCCTACGCGAGCCCCCAGCACCCGGCTCCGCACGACTACCGCCCGCAGCCCGCGGAGCGCTCCCCGTACGACCGGTCCGACCGGTCCGACCGGCAGCTGCCGGACCGGCGCGACGGGCACGACGTCCACCGCGATCCGCTCGACGGCCCCGCGCGCCCGGACGACACCGTCCGCCACCAGAGCGACCGCCACCGCGACCGGCTGCACGACGACCGGCGCCACGACGACCGTCCGGGCCGCCACCCCGACGAGCGTCCCGCCCGCCACGAGCCGGACCACCGCCCGTTCGACCGCCCGCAGCACCGTCCGGGCGGCATGTCGGGCGCGCCGGGACCGATGGCCGCCCAGCCGGCTCCGGCATCCGGGCCGGGGGAGCCGCACGCCCGGCTGAACCCGAAGTACCTCTTCGACACCTTCGTCATCGGCGCGTCCAACCGCTTCGCGCACGCCGCCGCCGTCGCGGTGGCCGAGGCGCCGGCCAAGGCGTACAACCCGCTGTTCATCTACGGCGAGTCCGGCCTCGGCAAGACCCACCTGCTGCACGCCATCGGGCACTACGCCCGCACCATCTACCCCGGTACCCGGGTCCGCTACGTGAGCTCCGAGGAGTTCACCAACGAGTTCATCAACTCGATCCGGGACGGCAAGGGCGACACGTTCCGCAAGCGCTACCGCGAGATGGACATCCTGCTCGTCGACGACATCCAGTTCCTGGCGAGCAAGGAGTCGACGCAGGAGGAGTTCTTCCACACCTTCAACACGCTCCACAACGCCAACAAACAGATCGTGCTGTCCTCCGACCGGCCGCCCAAGCAGCTCGTCACGCTGGAGGACCGGCTGCGGAACCGCTTCGAGTGGGGGCTCATCACCGACGTCCAGCCGCCCGAGCTGGAGACCCGGATCGCGATCCTGCGCAAGAAGGCCGTCCAGGAGCAGCTCAACGCCCCGCCGGAGGTGCTCGAGTTCATCGCCTCCCGCATCTCGCGCAACATCCGCGAGCTGGAGGGCGCGCTCATCCGGGTCACGGCGTTCGCCTCGCTGAACCGCCAGCCGGTGGACCTCGGGCTCACCGAGATCGTCCTCAAGGACCTGATCCCCGGCGGCGAGGACGCGGCCCCGGAGATCACCGCCCCGGCGATCATGGCGGCGACGGCCGACTACTTCGGCCTGACGGTGGAGGACCTGTGCGGATCCTCCCGCAGCCGGGTCCTGGTGACGGCCCGGCAGATCGCGATGTACCTGTGCCGCGAGCTGACGGACCTCTCGCTGCCCAAGATCGGCGCCCAGTTCGGCGGCCGCGACCACACGACCGTGATGCACGCGGACCGCAAGATCCGCGCGCTGATGGCCGAGCGGCGGTCGATCTACAACCAGGTCACGGAGCTCACCAACCGCATCAAGAACGGCTGACGGCCGGCCGCTCGTACGAGGGCGGTCGCGGAGGGACGAAGCGCCTCCGCGACCGCCCTTCCGCATGCCCGGAGCCGCCTCGCGCAGGAGTCACGGGACGGCTCCGTGGCGGCTCACAGGCGGCTCCGGAGCGGCCGCCGGGCGGCTTGCGGACGGCTTGCGGCCCGCTCCGGGGGGCGTGAAGAGCGCGTTCGACGGGCGCGCACCGCAGGACATGCGCCTATCCGATGTTCGATTACCAGGCCCGAGGGCCCGGTTACCCACAGATCCGACGGTTTTCCTTCGTCCACAGCCTGGGGACGGGGAAGTTGTCCAGATTCCTTCCACAGGCCGGCTGGCTGATCCCGCGTCACCCCAGGTCGGGAGGCTGTGGATTTGTGAGCAACCGATGTCCACCGGTTGTGGAGGAAGATCTTGTCCACAGGCCTGTGGGTCGAGTTGTCCACCGCCCGCCCACAGGAAAGCAGCTTCGGTCCACATGTTCTCGCCTCTTCTCCACAGCGCTGTCCACTGTTCGGCAACGCGTCGTGCGGCTTCACCGGGTCGAGTGAAAGCGGTCACACCAAGGAGCTGGATTGGCTGTGGGTGAAGGGGGGTAAAGCTGGGGACGAACCTGTGGATCGGAGGGGCCTGTCTGGGGACGGCCTGTGCACAACCCGCGTCCGTCCACAGAGAGGCCCGGTTTTCCACCGGTGCCACCCACAGGGGCAGTGGACAAAAAACCGGTTCTGAGCTGCGAAAACGCGGTTATCCACGGTTTCCACAAGCCCTACTACTACCCCCACGGAGAGTTAGCCAGGGATTCGTTTCGAAGCGGGTCCTGTGCACAACTCGGCCGCGGGCCTCGTCGGGGCCTTCGCAGCGATTTGACCCCGAGCCGCACCGACTGTCAGTGCCGTAGGTCAGACTGGTCCCCGGCAACAGGCAACGAGCAGGAGGCGGCTTACGGTGAAGATCCGGGTGGAGCGCGACGTACTCGCGGAGGCGGTGGCTTGGGCGGCACGCAGCCTTCCGGCCCGTCCGCCGGTACCGGTCCTCGCAGGGCTGCTGCTGAAGGCGGAGAACGGCACGCTGAGCCTCTCCGGCTTCGACTACGAGGTCTCGGCGCGGGTCTCCGTGGACGCGGAGACCGAGGAGGAGGGCACGGTCCTGGTCTCGGGACGGCTCCTCGCCGACATCACCCGCGCCCTCCCCAACCGGCCGGTCGAGATCTCCACAGACGGTGTACGGGCGACCGTGGTCTGCGGATCCTCCCGGTTCACCCTCCACACCCTGCCGGTGGAGGAGTACCCGGCCCTTCCCCAGATGCCGACGGCGACGGGCACCGTCCCCGGCGAGGTCTTCGCCTCCGCCGCCGCCCAGGTCGCCATCGCCGCCGGCCGTGACGACACGCTGCCGGTGCTGACCGGTGTCCGCATCGAGATCGAGGGCGACACCGTCACCCTCGCCTCCACCGACCGCTACCGCTTCGCCGTGCGCGAGTTCCTGTGGAAGCCCGAGGACCCAGAGGCCTCCGCCGTGGCCCTGGTGCCCGCGAAGACGCTCCTGGACACCGCCAAGGCCCTCACCAGCGGCGACACCGTCACCATCGCCCTGTCGGGCTCCGGCTCCGGCGAGGGGCTCATCGGCTTCGAGGGCGCGGGCCGCCGCACCACGACTCGGCTGCTCGAGGGCGACCTGCCGAAGTACCGGACGCTGTTCCCGACCGAGTTCAACTCGATCGCGGTCATCGAGACGGCCCCGTTCGTCGAGGCCGTGAAGCGCGTCGCGCTGGTCGCCGAGCGGAACACCCCGGTGCGCCTGAGCTTCGAGCAGGGCGTGCTCATCCTGGAGGCCGGCTCCAGCGACGACGCACAGGCTGTGGAAAGGGTCGACGCGAAGCTGGAGGGCGACGACATCTCGATCGCCTTCAACCCGACCTTCCTGCTCGACGGCCTCAGCGCCATCGACTCGCCGGTGGCGCAGCTCTCGTTCACCACCTCGACGAAGCCGGCGCTCCTCAGCGGCCGCCCGGCGATCGACGCCGAGGCGGACGACGCGTACAAGTACCTGATCATGCCGGTCCGCCTCTCCGGCTGAGCCCCGTCGGGGGCGCGGGCCCGCCCGCGACCCCTCGCCTGAGCGCTCGGGCCCACAGCTGTGCACGCCTCGTCGGGCGTACGCTCGGACGCGGGTACGAAGGTGCCGCATACGCCACGTCGCTAGTGAAGGAACGCCTGATGGAGCTCGGTCTCGTCGGTCTCGGCAAGATGGGCGGCAACATGCGCGAGCGCATCCGCCGCGCAGGCCACACCGTCATCGGATTCGACCGCAACCCGGACGTCTCGGACGTCTCCAGCCTCGAGGAGCTGGTCGGTCAGCTCAAGGGCCCCCGCGTCGTGTGGGTGATGGTGCCGGCCGGCGCCGCCACCCAGTCCACCGTCGACGAGCTGGCCGAGCTGCTCTCCCCCGGCGACGTCGTGGTCGACGGCGGCAACTCCCGCTGGACGGACGACGAGAAGCACGCCGAGCAGCTGCGGGCCAAGGGCATCGGCTTCGTCGACTGCGGCGTCTCCGGCGGCGTCTGGGGCCTGCAGAACGGCTACGCGCTGATGTACGGCGGGGCCGCCGAGGACGTCGCGAAGGTCGAGCCGGTCTTCTCCGCGCTCAAGCCCGAGGGCGACTTCGGCTCGGTCCACGCCGGCAAGGTCGGCGCCGGGCACTTCGCGAAGATGGTCCACAACGGCATCGAGTACGCCATGATGCAGGCCTACGCCGAGGGCTGGGAGCTCCTGGAGGCGGTCGACTCGGTCACCGACGTCCGCGAGGTCTTCCGCTCCTGGCAGGAGGGCACGGTCATCCGCTCCTGGCTGCTCGACCTGGCGGTCAAGGCGCTGGACGACGACGAGCACCTGGAGCGGCTGCGCGGCTACGCGGCCGACTCCGGCGAGGGCCGCTGGACCGTCGAGGCGGCCATCGACAACGCGGTGCCGCTGCCCGCGATCACCGCATCGCTCTTCGCCCGCTTCGCGTCCCGCCAGGACGACTCCCCGCAGATGAAGATGATCGCCGCCCTGCGCAACCAGTTCGGCGGCCACGCGGTCGAGTCGAAGTCCGAGAACTGACCGGCACGTCCGCCCCAGATCGGTGCAGCGGCCCCCGGCCGTTGTCCACAGCCTGTGAAGCACGCCGGGAGAGGTCGGCAAGTCCATGCACGTCACGCATCTCTCGCTGGCTGACTTCCGGTCCTACGCCCGGGTCGAGGTTCCGCTCGACCCGGGCGTCACCGTGTTCGTCGGACCCAACGGCCAGGGCAAGACCAACCTGGTCGAGGCCGTCGGCTACCTGGCGACGCTCGGCTCCCACCGGGTCGCCTCCGACGCACCACTGGTCCGCTCGGGCGCCGAGCGGGCGGTCGTGCGGGCCGCCGTCACCCAGGGCGAGCGCTCGCAGCTGGTCGAGCTGGAGATCAACCCGGGCCGGGCCAACCGCGCCCGCATCAACAGGTCATCGCAGGTCAGACCGCGTGACGTGCTGGGGATCGTCCGGACGGTGCTGTTCGCGCCGGAGGACCTCGCGCTCGTCAAGGGCGACCCCGGCGAGCGCCGCCGCTTCCTCGACGAGCTGGTGACGGCCCGCTCCCCGCGGATGGCGGGGGTGCGCTCGGACTACGAGCGCGTGCTCAAGCAGCGGAACACCCTGCTGAAGTCGGCCGCCCTCGCCCGGCGGCACGGCGGCCGGCAGCTCGACCTGTCCACGCTGGACGTCTGGGACCAGCACCTCGCCCGGGTCGGCGCGGAGCTGCTCGCCCACCGCCTGGACCTGATCGCGACCCTCCAGCCGCTGGCCGACAAGGCGTACGAGCAGCTCGCGCCGGGCGGCGGCCCGGTCCACCTGGAGTACAAGCCGTCGGCGCCCGGGGAGGGGACGAGCCGCGAGGAGCTGTTCGAGCAGCTCATGGCCGCGCTCGCCGAGGCCCGCACGGCGGAGATCGAGCGCGGCGTCACCCTGGCGGGGCCGCACCGCGACGACCTGGTCCTCAAGCTCGGCGCCCTGCCCGCGAAGGGCTACGCGAGCCACGGCGAGTCCTGGTCGTTCGCGCTGGCGCTGCGGCTGGCCTCGTACGACCTGCTGCGGGCCGAGGGCAACGAGCCGGTGCTGGTCCTCGACGACGTGTTCGCCGAGCTCGACGCCCGCCGCCGGGAGCGGCTGGCGGAGCTGGTGGCCGGCGGCGAGCAGGTGCTCGTCACGGCGGCCGTGGGCGACGACGTCCCCGGCGTCCTCACGGGCGCCCGCTACGCGGTCGCCGACGGCGAGGTGACGCGGGCGTGAGCGCCCCGACCGGCGGCGACGCAGGGACCGGCCGGGGCTCCGGCGACGGCCCCGAGGCCCCCAGGCCCCCGGAGATGTCCGGTGTCGACCTGGCCCGCCAGGCGCTGGCCGCGGCGAAGGCCCAGGCCAAGGCGCGCGGGGACGCGGCCAAGCAGCGGAAGCAGGCGAGGCGCGGCGGCCTGCGTTCCGGCGCCCGCGCGGACGGCAGGGACCCGCAGCCGCTGGGCCAGGCGATCACCCGGCTGATCACCGAGCGCGGCTGGGAGGCCCCTGCGGCCGTCGGCGGCGTCATGGGCCGCTGGCCGGAGCTGGTGGGCGAGAAGCTGGCCGACCACTGCGTGCCCCAGACCTACGACGAGGACACCCGGGTCCTCACCGTGCTCTGCAGCTCCACTGCCTGGGCCACGGAGCTGCGGCTGCTCGCGCCGCAGCTGGTGGCCCGGCTCAACCAGGACCTCGGGCAGGGCACGGTCCGGCTGATCAAGGTGCTCGGCCCTGGCGGCGGCTCCCGCCGCTTCGGCCCGCTGCGCGCCCCCGGCAGCACGGGGCCCGGCGACACCTACGGCTGACGCCTCCACGGCCGAGGCGGCCGAGCGTCCGCGGCCAAGGCGTCGGATCCCGCCGACGGGGCACCAGGACGGAGCGCTCGGACAGCGTGTTTCGACGGGCCTTCGGGGCCACGGCGACGGGCGGGGACGAGGGGACGTGCCGAGACCTGGGTCACGGTCGCCGGCAGTTGACAGCCGGAAGCGCTGAGTGCCGCTGTGAGCCTCTCGGAGCCCCGGCCCGCATATGGGGAGTCGGACGCGGGAGTGCGCGGGCGGCACATGCCAACTCAGGTACCGGCACGACCCCACTTTGGTCGCCGCAACCGGTAGACTGACCCAGGTTCCCGTCATTTTCGGGGACCTCGTCGAGTAGTGGCAGTCCCGCAGGGTCCAAAGCGGGTCCGGCACCGGATCGCCTCCGGGCCCGACCCGAGTCCGAGAGAGAACGACGCGGCTGTTCCCGTCTGCACGGGGGACGGCTCGTGCTGTGCCAGAAAGGGCGCTTCGTGGCCGATTCCGGCAACCCCAACGAGAACACCCCGTCCCCGTCCGGCGACGGTGAGAGCGCACCGGGAGAGAGCGTGGAGGCGGCCCCCGAGGCCATCACGCACGGCGAGGTCTCCGCCGCCTCGTACGACGCGAGCGCGATCACCGTGCTCGAGGGCCTCGACGCGGTCCGCAAGCGCCCCGGCATGTACATCGGTTCCACCGGCGAGCGCGGCCTGCACCACATGGTGCAGGAGGTCGTCGACAACTCCGTCGACGAGGCGCTGGCCGGTCACGCGGACACCATCGACGTGACGGTCCTGGAGGACGGCGGCGTCCGCGTCGTCGACAACGGCCGCGGCATCCCGGTCGGCATCGTCCCGTCCGAGGGGAAGCCGGCCGTCGAGGTCGTGCTGACCGTCCTGCACGCCGGCGGCAAGTTCGGCGGCGGCGGCTACGCCGTCTCCGGCGGTCTGCACGGCGTCGGCGTCTCGGTGGTGAACGCGCTCTCCCAGCGGGTCGCCGTGGAGATCCGCACCGACGGCTACCGCTGGACCCAGGAGTACAAGCTCGGCGTCCCCGTCGCCCCGCTCGAGCGCCATGAGGCGACCGAGGAGACCGGCACGTCGGTGACGTTCTGGGCCGACGGCGAGATCTTCGAGACCACCGAGTACTCCTTCGAGACGCTGTCGCGCCGCTTCCAGGAGATGGCCTTCCTCAACAAGGGCCTCACCATCCGGCTCACCGACGAGCGCGAGTCCGCCAAGGCCGTCCTCGACGCCGACGACCCGCAGGCGGCCGAGGCCACCGACGAGGCCGAGAAGGTCCGCACGGTCACGTACCACTACGAGGGCGGCATCGTCGACTTCGTGAAGTACCTGAACGCGCGCAAGGGGGAGCTGATCCACCCGACCGTCATCGACCTCGAGGCGGAGGACAAGGAGCGCCTGCTCTCCGTCGAGATCGCGATGCAGTGGAACTCGCAGTACCAGGAGGGTGTCTACTCCTACGCGAACGTCATCCACACGCACGAGGGCGGTACCCACGAGGAGGGCTTCCGCGCCGCGCTGACCAACCTGGTCAACCGCTACGCGCGCGACAAGCGGCTGCTGCGGGAGAAGGACGACAACCTCTCCGGCGAGGACATCCGCGAGGGCCTGACCGCGATCATCTCGCTGAAGCTCGGCGAGCCGCAGTTCGAGGGCCAGACGAAGACGAAGCTGGGCAACACCGAGGCGAAGACGTTCGTCCAGAAGATCGTCTACGAGTACCTGACGGACTGGTTCGACCGGAACCCGAACGAGGCCGCGGACATCATCCGCAAGGCCATCCAGGCGCAGACCGCGCGGGTCGCGGCCCGCAAGGCGCGCGACCTGACCCGCCGCAAGGGCCTGCTGGAGTCGGCGTCGCTGCCGGGCAAGCTGAGCGACTGCCAGTCCAACGACCCGACGAAGTGCGAGATCTTCATCGTCGAGGGCGACTCCGCCGGCGGCTCGGCGAAGTCCGGCCGCAACCCGATGTACCAGGCGATCCTGCCGATCCGCGGCAAGATCCTGAACGTCGAGAAGGCGCGGATCGACAAGATCCTCCAGAACACCGAGGTGCAGGCGCTGATCTCGGCGTTCGGCACCGGTGTGCACGAGGACTTCGACATCGAGAAGCTCCGCTACCACAAGATCATCCTGATGGCGGACGCCGACGTCGACGGCCAGCACATCAACACGCTGCTGCTGACGTTCCTCTTCCGCTTCATGCGCCCGCTGGTCGAGGCCGGCCACGTGTACCTCTCCCGCCCGCCGCTCTACAAGATCAAGTGGGGCCGCGAGGACTTCGAGTACGCCTACTCCGACCGCGAGCGCGACGCCCTGGTGGAGCTCGGCAAGCAGAACGGCAAGCGGATCCGCGAGGACTCGATCCAGCGCTTCAAGGGCCTCGGCGAGATGAACGCCGAGGAGCTCCGCGTCACCACCATGGACACCGACCACCGGGTCCTCGGCCAGGTCACGCTCGACGACGCGGCGCAGGCCGACGAGCTGTTCTCGGTCCTCATGGGCGAGGACGTCGAGGCGCGGCGCTCGTTCATCCAGCGCAACGCCAAGGACGTCCGCTTCCTCGACATCTGAGTCGGCCCGCAGGGACCGCACGAAAGGACTGACGACCAGCAATGGCCGACGAGAACACCCCCACACCTGACAACCCGCAGGTCGAGGGCCTTGCCATGCGTGTCGAGCCGGTGGGGCTCGAGACGGAGATGCAGCGCTCCTACCTCGACTACGCGATGTCCGTCATCGTCTCGCGCGCCCTCCCGGACGTGCGCGACGGTCTGAAGCCCGTGCACCGCCGCGTCCTGTACGCGATGTACGACGGCGGCTACCGGCCCGAGAAGGGCTTCTACAAGTGCGCCCGCGTCGTCGGCGACGTCATGGGCACGTACCACCCGCACGGCGACTCCTCGATCTACGACGCCCTGGTCCGCCTCGCGCAGCACTGGTCGATGCGGATGCCGCTGGTGGACTCCAACGGCAACTTCGGCTCCCCGGGCAACGACCCGGCCGCCGCGATGCGGTACACCGAGTGCAAGATGATGCCGCTGGCCATGGAGATGGTCCGGGACATCGACGAGGAGACCGTCGACTTCAAGGACAACTACGACGGCCGCAACCAGGAGCCGGTCGTCCTGCCGGCCCGCTTCCCGAACCTGCTGATCAACGGCTCGGCCGGCATCGCGGTCGGCATGGCGACGAACATCCCGCCGCACAACCTGCGCGAGGTCGCCGACGGCTGCCAGTGGTTCCTGCAGAACCCCGAGGCCTCGCACGAGGAGCTGCTCGACGCGCTCCTGGAGCGCATCAAGGGCCCCGACTTCCCCACCGGCGCGCTGGTCGTCGGCCGCAAGGGCATCGAGGAGGCGTACCGGACCGGTCGCGGCTCCATCACGATGCGCGCGGTCGTCGCGGTCGAGGAGGTGCAGGGCCGGCAGTGCCTGGTCGTCACCGAGCTGCCCTACCAGGTCAACCCGGACAACCTCGCGCAGAAGATCGCCGACCTGGTGAAGGACGGCAAGATCGGCGGCATCGCCGACGTCCGCGACGAGACCTCCTCGCGCACCGGCCAGCGGCTCGTCGTCGTCCTGAAGCGGGACGCCGTCGCCAAGGTCGTCCTGAACAACCTGTACAAGCACACCGACCTGCAGACGAACTTCAGCGCCAACATGCTGGCCCTGGTGGACGGCGTGCCGCGCACCCTGGCGATCGACGCGTTCATCCGCCACTGGGTGACGCACCAGGTCGAGGTCATCGTCCGCCGGACGAAGTTCCGGCTGCGCAAGGCGGAGGAGCGGGCGCACATCCTGCGCGGCCTCCTCAAGGCGCTGGACGCCATCGACGAGGTCATCGCGCTCATCCGGCGCAGCAATACCGTCGAGATCGCGCGCGAGGGCCTGATGGGCCTCCTGGAGATCGACGAGATCCAGGCGAACGCGATCCTGGAGATGCAGCTGCGCCGGCTGGCCGCACTGGAGCACCAGAAGATCACCGCCGAGCACGACGAGCTCCAGGCCAAGATCAACGAGTACAACGCGATCCTGGTCTCGCCCGAGCGGCAGCGCGGCATCGTCAGCGAGGAACTGGCGGCGCTCGTCGAGAAGTTCGGCGACGACCGGCGCTCCAAGCTGGTGCCCTTCGAAGGCGACATGTCCATCGAGGACCTGATCGCCGAGGAGGACATCGTCGTCACCATCACGCGTGGCGGCTACGTCAAGCGCACCAAGACCGAGGACTACCGCTCGCAGAAGCGCGGCGGCAAGGGCGTGCGGGGCACGAAGCTGAAGCAGGACGACATCGTCGACCACTTCTTCGTCTCCACCACCCACCACTGGCTGCTGTTCTTCACCAACAAGGGCCGCGTCTACCGCGCGAAGGCCTACGAACTGCCGGACGCCGGGCGGGAGGCGCGCGGCCAGCACGTGGCGAACCTGCTGGCCTTCCAGCCGGACGAGAAGATCGCCGAGATCCTCGCGATCCGCGACTACGAGGCGGTGCCGTACCTGGTGCTCGCCACGAAGTCGGGCCTGGTGAAGAAGACGCCCCTCAAGGACTACGACTCGCCCCGCTCCGGCGGCGTCATCGCGATCAACCTGCGCGCGATGGACGACGGCCGCGAGGACGAGCTGATCGGCGCCGAGCTGGTCTCGTCCGAGGACGACCTGCTGCTCATCAGCAAGAAGGCGCAGTCGATCCGCTTCACGGCCTCCGACGACACCCTGCGGCCGATGGGCCGCGCGACCTCGGGCGTCAAGGGCATGAGTTTCCGCGACGGGGACGAACTGCTCTCGATGAATGTCGTCCGGCCCGGTACGTTCGTGTTCACCGCAACGGACGGCGGGTACGCGAAGCGGACGAACGTGGACGAGTACCGGGTCCAGGGCCGTGGTGGTCTGGGGATCAAGGCTGCGAAGATCGTGGAGGACCGGGGAACCCTGGTCGGCGCCCTGGTCGTCGAGGCGACCGACGAGATCCTGGCCATCACGCTCAGCGGTGGTGTCATCCGTACGCGAGTCAATGAAGTGCGCGAGACGGGCCGTGACACCATGGGCGTCCAACTGATCAACCTGGGCAAGCGCGATGCCGTCGTCGGCATCGCGCGGAACGCCGAGGCGGGTCGGGAGGCCGAGGAAGTCGACGGGGACGTCCCGGCCGACGCGGCAGGACCGAACGACGCCGCGGACGCAAGTACCGAGGTGACGGACACGGGCGACCGGCCCGGGACCGAGTAGCACGAGGAGTCAGGTCGTGAGTGGAGCCACGGGCGCCGGAGCCAAGGACGAGTCCGGAGCGGAGGACGGCCGTGGCTCTGCCACCGACTCCCGAGGTGGGGGGAACACCGTGACGGACACCAGGGGTCCGCAGACGCAGGAGACACAGGGGTACAAGGGGCCGCTGCCGGCCGACCGGCAGCAGGAGGCCCCCAAGGAGCCCGCCCAGCCGTACCACCCGCCGCAGGCCTACGGGCCGGGGGCGGCGCCTGCGGGGGCCAAGGGCTCCGCGGCCGGCGGGGCCACCGCCGGCGGGGACCCGCAGCGGCGTCCGGCCGCGCCCCGTCCGGGGCCGCAGCCGCCGGTGCCCGCGCCCGCGCAGCGCACCGCGCCGCGGACCCGCAAGGCGCGGCTGCGGGTGGCCAAGGCGGACCCCTGGTCGGTGATGAAGGTCAGCTTCCTGCTGTCCATCGCGCTGGGGATCTGCACGGTCGTCGCCGCGGCGGTGCTGTGGATGGTCATGGACGCCATGGGCGTCTTCTCGACCGTCGGCGGGACCATCTCCGAGGCCACCCAGTCGGACGACGGCGGCGGTTTCGACCTCGAGTCGTTCCTGTCGCTGCCGCGGGTGCTGACGTTCACCTCGATCATCGCCGTCATCGACGTCGTGCTGGCCACGGCGCTGGCGACCCTGGGGGCGTTCATCTACAACCTGTCCGCCGGGTTCGTGGGCGGCGTGGAGCTGACGCTCGCCGAGGACGAGTAGGGCGAGGGCAGGCCGCGCGGGTATCGATTTTGGGACTGGCCGCCTGGTGCGCTAATCTTCAGAGGTCAGCGCGGCACGGCGGAAACGCCCAGCGCGGCGGGGCTATAGCTCAGTTGGTTAGAGCGCATCCCTGATAAGGATGAGGCCACAGGTTCAAATCCTGTTAGCCCCACCGGCACGAAGGCCCCCGAGCGATCTCGCTCGGGGGCCTTCGGCGTGTCCGGGCCGGGCGGAGAGCCCCGGCAAGGGCTCTCCGCAGCCGGCTACGGGGTGAAGGACCCCTCGTTCACCGAGGACAGGCCGTCGGTGACGGCGAAGGCCGCGATCCACATGGACACCTCGAAGAGGAGGAACGCGGCCAGCAGCGACCACAGCAGGAAGCGCGCCCAGCGGGGGAGCCGGAAGGCGATGCGGCCGGGGCCCTCGGGGGCGGTGCGGTGGCGCCACAGCCAGACCAGGGCGCCGGCCCGGACGACCACCGCGATACAGGACATCGCGAACTCGGCCGGGTGGCCGAGGCCGAAGGCCTGGTCGACGACGCGCATGAACAGGTTCGGCAGAATGAACCACCCCGCGGCGATCCACTTCCGTGAGGTGGTCCACCAGGCCGACATGGCCAGGGCGGCGAACCCCAGTGCCGTCACGACGACGACCGGGAACTGCAGCACGTCGGAATGCGGCGCCGCCGTGAGCAGGCCCGTCACCGAACTGGCCGCGAGCAGCGCCACGACGGTGCGCGGGCTGCCGCGCCGCTGCTCGGGGTCGTCGTACGCGGCGGCCTCACGCACCGCGGTGGTGGCGATGTCCCCGGGGTCGCCGAGTTCGGCGAGGATCAGGTCGAGCTCACCCGGCCGCTCGGCCAGGGCGACGTCGATGTGCTCGGAGAGGTCGGCCAGCAGCTCCCTGCGGCGGCCGGCGGGCAGGGGCGCGGCGGCGCGGTCGACGGCGGCCAGGTAGCGGCGTATCTCGGGGTGGGTGACGGTGCTCTTCACTGTTCTCTCCGGTCTGCGTGCTGGTCGGGGGTGACGAGGCGGTCGACCGCCCGGGTGAACTCGGCCCATACGACGGCGAAGTCCGCGAGCGCCGTGCGGCCCTTGTCCGTCAGCGCGTAGTAGCGCCGCGGCGGGCCGCTGGGCGACTCGCTCCAGTCGGTCGTCACCAACTCCTCGCGTCGCAACCGGGTCAGCAGCGGGTACACCGTGCCCTGGCTCGTCGCCAGGGCTACCGTGTTCGCCAACTCGCCCAGAAGTTCCGTGCCGTACCGCGGGCCGTCACGCAGGAGTGACAGCACGCAGTACTCGAGGACCCCCTTGCGGAGCTGGCTCAATGTCTTGCCAGGTTCCATGCAATGCATAGTAGGTGGCAGTTGCATGTATCGCAAGGAAGTCCCGGGCGCGGGCTCCGGGATGCCTTGGAGGCCGCGGGCGGCCGTGCGGGCGCCGGCGCGAAGGGGGGAGGTCCGAAGTGCCGCGCGGGTGTTTCCCGGTTGCGACGCAGGTCACCGATTGGTATCGGCCGGTGTGTAGAGTGGGCCGCTGAGAGGTCCCCTCACGTCAAGGAAAGACGAGGTCGCGCGGTGAAGAAGCTTCTCCTGGTCGCACTGGCTGCAGTCGGCGGTCTCCTCGTGTACCGCCAGGTTCAGGCGGATCGCGCCGAGCAGGATCTGTGGACGGAGGCGACCGACTCCGTGCCCGCCGGTTCGGGCAGCTGAGACCGTCGAGCTGTTCGCGAAGCCCCGGCCGCCACTGAGCGGCCGGGGCTTCGTGCTGTCCGGCGCCGGGTCGGCGGGCCCGTGCGGTGCGAAAGGGGACAAGGCGGTCGCGGGGGTGCGGGGCGGGGACAGGGCCGTGGGCGCCGGTGCAGGATGGGCCGGTGCGGCGAACCGCCCGGGAGGGGCGTCACGGCCCGCGCGGGGTGCGGCTGGGGCTTGAGGAGGGGTGCGTGATGGGTGTCAGCGTCAGGCGGGGCGGCAGGGTCCGGTCCGCGGCCGTGGCGGGGGCCGTCCTCGCGGTGCTCGCCGGCCCGCGGGCCTGGGCGGCCGACGCCGATTCCGTGCCGTCCTACGCGCCCGCACCGGACTCGCTCCGGATCGAGGGCGCGCGGAGCACCGGGGACGCCGAGGAGCTCAAGGCGGGCGGCTTCTACTCCGACACGATCGGCCCGGGGGAGCGGCTCCACTACCGCGTCCGGCTGGACGCGGCCGAGACCAGCGCGTTCGTCTCCGCGGTGGCCCAGCCGGTCGCGAAGGCGAAGGTCGCCTACGGGGACGGCATCGCCGTCACGCTCATGACGGCCGCCGGCTCCCTGTGCGGCAGCGGCAGCGGCAGCACCTTCGGCACCGAACAGGCCCGCCCGCTCGCCGACTTCGCCTCTCGGCTGATCGGTGAGGACAGGCCCTGCCAGGAGGCCGGCACGTACTACGTGCGGGTCGAGCGGACCAGCGACCCCGCCTCGGACCGGTCCGACTGGCCGCTGGAGCTGGCCTTCATGCGGGAGCCGGGCCTCAAGGGCGGCCCCAAGCCGACGGCGGCGCCCAGCGGCTGGCCGAGCGCATCCCCCGAACCGGCGGGCGCCGAGCCGGTCGACCGCAAGGGCGGCACCGGTTTCAACGACGCGCGCTCGGTGGAGGCGGGCGTGTGGAGGGACCGGCTGGTGCCGGGTCAGACGGCGTACTACCGGGTCCCGTTGGACTGGGGGCAGCAGCTCACCGCGCGGGCCGAGCTGTCGCAGGCCGACGAGCTGACCGACGACAGCGCCTACGCGAGCTCCGGGCTCACGGTCGAGATCCTCGACACCGTCCGCGGCCCGGTGCTCGACGGTTCGAAGTCCTACGACGGCGAGCAGGCCGAACTGGGCCTCGGTCCGACGGCCCCGGTCGCGTACAACAACCGATTCGAGTCCTCGGCGGGCGTCGCCGGGATGCGCTTCTCCGGCTGGTACTACGTGGCCGTCACCCTCGACAAGGAGATCGCCGGCTTCACCAAGGGGAGGATCCCGCTGCTCCTGCGGCTGAACGTCGAGGGCGAGCCCGGCGAGGGGCCCGGTTACGACGGTGACGCGTCGGCCGCCGGGTTCGGGATCAGCGACGAGGACCGGGAGGCCGCGGTGAGCGGCGCGACGGCGGAGGAGAGCGCGGCGAGCGGCGCGATGACCGTGCTCGGGCTGGGCGGCATCGGGGCGGGGACGGTTCTGCTGGGCGGGCTCGGGGCGTGGACGCTGATCGCCAGGAGGCGGGCCGCGGCGGGTGCGGGGCAGGGGCCGGGGCCGGTTCCGGGGCAGGGGTACGGGCCGCCGGCCTGGTGAGACGCGCCCCCCGGTCGCGGCCGGGGGCCGGGTCGGCGGGGTGTCCGGCTCAGTGGGATGTCCGGGCCGAGCGGCGTGTGCCGGCCGGCGCGGGGGGTTCCGGCGCGGCGGAGTTCCCGGGCGGGACCGGTGTCATGCCTGGGTCAGGGCCCAGATGCCGATCGCATAGCAGACGAGTGCCAGCAGGAGCACCGGGACCGCCACCTTCGCGGGCGGTCCCGGCCGGCGTCGTGCCGTCCCGGATCCGGCGGCCGGGGAGGGAACCCCGGCGGGCTGAGCGGTGTAGGACTTCGTGAAGGGGCTTTCCTCGCGCACCGCCGAGGTCTGCACCCCGTACGGAGCGAGGGAGGGCGCATGGCCGGGAAGCGGACCGGGATGAGCGCCGGGCTGGGTGGGTGCGGTCGCCTGGTGCAGGGGGTGTCCGTAGCCGGGAGGCGTGGCGTCCGGCGTGGTGGCGGCGGGCGGCGTGTAGCGGGGCGGCGTGTGCCCGGCGGTCGGGACGGGCGGCGCCGACGGCCGGTCGGGGGCGAGGCGCTGCGGCGGTGGGGCGAGGTGGAAGCTGCCGGTCTCCGACGGCTCGTGGCCCGTTGTCGCGGCTCCGGTCCGCCCGGGCTGCTCCTGGCCGCCCTGCGGTCCGTGGGGTCCCTGGTCTCCCCGCGGCTCTGCCCGGCCGCCGCCGGCCGAGGCTCCCGCCGGCCCACTCGGTCCGAACCCGGGCGGCAGCGGGCCGAGTTGGTCGAAGACCTCGACCGGATCGTCGGCGGGGTCGGCCTCGGGCAGCATCTCCACGGCCGCCGCCAGCGCCTTGCGCGCCCCCACGGCCGTCCGGAACCGGGCGTGCGGGTCCGGCTGCAGCAGGTTCGCCACGACCTGCCACAAGGGCTCCGGAACGCCCTCGGGGGCGGCCGGGGTGCCGTGGGCGGCGAACTGCTCCACGAGGGCCTGCGAGTCCGGCTTCGCCCCCTGCAGGAGGTAGAGCGCCACGAGCCCCACCGCGAAGAGGTCGGCGGGGAAGTCGGGTTCGGCGCCCAGCATCTGCTCCGGCGCGAAGTACCCGGGTGTCCCGATCACGAAGTCGGTCTCGGTCAGGCGCGGTTCGCCCTTGCGCATCGAGATGCCGAAGTCCGACAGCCGCAGGTGCGGCCGCCCGGTGCCGGTCGCCTCCAGCAGGATGTTGGCCGGCTTGATGTCCCGGTGGACGACCCCCTCGGCGTGCACCGTCGCCAGTCCCGCGAGCAGCTGGTCGAGCAGCGTGCACACGAAGCGGGGCGGCAGCGGGCCGTAGTCGCCGATGAGGTGCGCCAGCGAGCCGCCGCTGACCAGGTCCATGGTGAACAGGACTTTGTCGTCGTCGGCCGCCCAGCTGGCCGGCGCCAGCACGTGCGGGTGGTCGATGCGCAGCGCCTGCTCGCGCACGAAGCGCAGCAACGTGTGCGCGTCGCTCTGCAGCAGCACCTTCGCCGCCACGTACCGCTTGCGCCGGTGGTCCCAGGCGCGCCAGACCGCTCCGGCGCCGCCCCTGCCGATCGGATCGGCCAGCTCGTACCGGCCGGCGAAGACCTCACCCATCGTGCTCTGCCCGCCCCCGCCCGGTCAGTTCTGGTGCGCCTCGTAGTGGGCGATCGCCTCGGCGGTGCGCCCTGCGCCGTACACCCGCAGGAACTCTGCCAGTTCGGGGTGGGTGGGCGCGAGGGAGTCGGCCGCATCGATGATGTCGCCGGCGCCGGCGACCGAGCGGAGCAGCGACTGGATCTCTCGCACCACGCGGCGCACGGTGGGCGCTCCGGAGGAGTTGGCGGTCTGCCCGCTGGAGGTCAGCACCGACCCGCCCTGCGACCTCTTGATCTCGTCCATCCGCGCCGAGGCCTCGCCGGCGCTGACGCTGCCGTCGGCGACCTGCCCGGACAGTTCCTGGAGCAACTGCACCCGCTGCACCACCGCGGGGTTGCCGATCTTCGCGCGCTGGCCGCTCATGAGCTGCGACAGCATGGGCGCCGACAGGCCGAGGACGGACGCCAGCCGGGCCTGGTTCAGGCCCAGGTCGTCTATGAGCCTGCGGAACAGCATCCCCAGCGGCTCCCCGTACCAGTTGCGCTGAAGCTCCCTGGCTCTGGCCGTCGCTTCCTGCTGTGCCGCGTCCATGGCGTCTCCCCCTTGCTGACCCGAACGTCGCTTCGCTCGTGCGAACCGACTCCGCATCCTACGGAGCGGGCGGGTTCCGCGGGAGTCCCAATCCTTTTGCGGAACCCCCGGTGCGACCCGGTACTCTTGTGTCCGGCAGCGGTCCACACCCTGCCGCGGGGCCTTAGCTCAGTTGGTAGAGCGCTGCCTTTGCAAGGCAGATGTCAGGAGTTCGAATCTCCTAGGCTCCACCTCTTCAGACCTCCCTGACCTGCGGAAAAGCGGGCAGGGAGGTTTTTCGTCCGGCATGCGGAAGGGCCCGGCGGGTCGTTCCGCCGGGCCCTTCGGGACTGTCGCCGCGAGGGCGTCAGCTGTTCTTCTTGCCGCCGTCCGTTCCGCCGTCGACGGCGGGGTCGGTGTTGAGGTCGGTGTACGTGGCCTCCGCCTCGTCCTGCTTGGCGCGGACCTCGGGGTCGAGGACGGCCTGGCCGCTGCCGTCGACCGTGGTCAGCGGGGCGGGGTCGACCTCGGTCGCGGCCGGGGGCTCGACCAGCCAGTCCGGGTTGGCCTGCTTGTCCCACCACTTCCAGGCGGCGTACGCGCCACCGGCGAGCAGGCCGGTGATCGCGAGCCCCTTGGCGAGTCGGCCGGCCCGGGCCCGCCGCTCGTTGCGGCGCACGAGCTTCGCCACGTCCTTGGCCGTGATCTGGCCGCGCAGCGCGGCGAGCGCGGCCGCGCTGCGGCCGGCCGCCTCGTCGCGGACCGGACCGGCCGCGGCGACGGCCTGCTCGACACGGGGTCGGGTGTAGTCGGCCGCCTGGTGCGCGGCCTTACGGGTACGGATGGCTGCCCGGTGCGCGGCTTCGTCCACCTTCGGCGGCACGTGGGAGCGGGCCTGGTCCACGTACGGGGCGACGTGCGTGCCGTACTGGACCTTCGCCTGCTTGGCCGCCTTGTGCACCTTGGGCGCCAGCGTCACGCGCGCCTCGTGTGCGTAGCGGGCAGCCTGTTCCTTGGCCGTCTCTGCGTAGGGCGCCACCGCTTCCGCGGCGTGCACGACGCTGTCCTTGGCGTTGCCGGTCGCGGCGCGCACGCTGTCGATGCGGGTCACGGGTTCCTCCTCCTCGGTGGCGTATCGGTTTTCACCTTTCCACCCTTATTCGGATCATGCCTGTCAGGAGCGCTTGCGGCATGCGGGGCACGGCATCCGGGTCCAGAAAACCCGGCAATGCGGTACAGGCTGTACTAAGGGGAGCTTTGGCGTCGACAATGCCACGCTTCGTTCCCCCGCGGGGAGGTTAGGACGCGATTCGCCGGTCCCTGGGCTGCTTTTGTCCCCGCACGGCGGCTGCATGCGAGGATCGGCCCCGTCAGAAGCGAACGACGGAAGGCAGACCGTGGCCGAGCAGCTCTACGCCACCCTCAGGACCACCCACGGCGACATCGAGCTCCGGCTGCTGCCGAACCACGCGCCGAAAACCGTGCGGAACTTCGTGGAGCTGGCGCGCGGCGAGCGCGAGTGGACCCACCCGGCCACCGGGCAGAAGTCCTCCGACCCGTTCTACGACGGCACCACGTTCCACCGGGTGATGAGCGGCTTCATGATCCAGGGCGGTGACCCGCTGGGCGACGGCACCGGCGGCCCCGGCTACGAGTTCGCGGACGAGTTCCACCCGGAGCTGGCCTTCGACCGGCCGTACCTGCTGGCGATGGCCAACGCGGGCCCCGGCACCAACGGTTCGCAGTTCTTCATCACCGTCTCGCCGACCGCGTGGCTCAACCGCAAGCACACGATCTTCGGCGAGGTGGCGGGACCGGCGGGCCGTGCGGTCGTCGACGCGATCGTCGCCCTCCCGACCAACTCCCGCACCCACCGGCCGCTGAGCCCCGTCGTCGTGGAATCGGTGACCGTCGCGACCCGATGACCCGGGCGGGCCGGCGTCGGCGGTCGCGGGAACCTGGGGGCCCGCCCGTCCGTACTTCCGACACAGGGGCTTCCGCACGGCGGAACCCGGCAGAGGGCACGGACGGGGCGGGCCCGTCCGCCAAGAGGGGATCGGACGATGGAGCAGGTTCCTCGGGACCAGGGAGCACCGGACGGCGTGCGGGACTGCTACCGCCACCCGGGCCGGCCGACGGGGATCAGCTGCACCCGCTGCGAGCGGCCGATCTGCACCGACTGCATGGTCAGCGCGTCGGTCGGCTTCCAGTGCCCGGAGTGCGTGCGCACCGGATCGGGCACCGGCCACCGGCCGGACGCGAACCGCCCCCGCAACCTCGCGGGCGGGGCGGTCGCGGACGGCGACCCGGTCCTCGTCACCAAGGTGCTGATCGCGCTCAACGTCGCCGTCTACGGCCTGGCGTTCGTCCTCGGCGACCGGTTCGTGGACGCGCTCTACCTCGTCGGCCAGGCGATCAACCCGGCGACGTTGCAGGTGGAAGGGGTCGCGCAGGGCGAGTGGTATCGGCTGCTCACGGCGACGTTCCTGCACGAGGACCTGGTCCACATCGCGTTCAACATGCTGGCGCTGTGGGTGTTCGGCGGCATGGTCGAGCGGCATCTCGGCCGCTCCCGCTACCTGGTGCTGTACCTGCTGTCCGGCCTCGGCGGCTCCGTCCTCGCCTACCTCGTGGCCGCGCCGAACCAGCCGTCGCTGGGCGCCTCCGGGGCGGTCTTCGGGCTGCTCGGCGCCGTGGCCGTGCTCTCGCGCCGGCTGCGGGAGGACATGCGGCCCATCGTGATCCTCATCGTGGTGTACGTGATCTTCTCGTTCCGCGGCGGGATCTCCTGGGAGGGGCACCTGGGGGGTCTGGTGACCGGGGTCCTGGTGTCTGCGGCGCTCGTCTTCGCCCCCCGCGAGCGGCGCCGGCTCGTGCAGTACGGCGGCTGCGCCCTGGTGCTGCTCGTCCTGCTCGGGGCGAGCGTGGTGCGGTCCGCCGCGCTCACCTGAGCCGTCCTTTATCCACAGCGAGCGGCCGCCGCTGTGCAAGCCCGGTGAAACGCCCGTGCCCCTCGTCCCGACCTGGATCTTCCCAGGAAGGACAAGGGGCACAGGTGTTCCGGGCCTACGATGACGTAGTCGTACCGGCGTCAACCCCGTGGAAGTTATCCACAGCTCGTACGACCTTTCCCACAGCCGTCCACACCTGTGGACAACATTGTGGATGATCCGACTACTCGATCGTTCCGCGGATCACTTCCACTGCGTGGAGACACCGAACCCGGCCGCGATGAAGCCGAATCCGACCACGATGTTCCAGTTCTCGATCGCCTTGATCGGCAGCGAGCCCTCGGTGACGTAGAAGAGGACGATCCAGACCAGGCCGACGACGAAGAGCGCCAGCATGACCGGGGCCACCCAGCTGCGGTTCGTCAGCTTGATCGCGTTCGCCTGCTTCGCCGGCGGCGGCGTGAAGTCGGCCTTCTTGCGGATACGTGACTTCGGCACGAGGGACTCTCCTGTCGATGCGCTGCGTGGCCGCGCAGGTAACTGTGCAGGTAGCAGGTGAAGGGTGGCTGGCCCCAGGGGGTCGTGGGGGACCTCCGGGCGTCCGTTAGCGTAGTGCTTCCGGCTGTGTCGTAAGGAGAGGGTACGTTGACCAATTCCGACGACTCCCGCCTCGGGCCCCCGCCCGGACCCCTCCCGGAGGCCGAGCCCGCGCCGGAGGCCGCCTCCGGTCCGTCCCCCGCCCCGCACCACGGCCATGCCGCCGCCCCGGGGCCGAAGCGGCTGCGGCCGGTGCGGCTGCTGACCGCGGGCGTCTTCGCGTTGGCCGGCCTGATCTTCGTGACCAGCTTCAACACCGCGAACGGCACCAACATCCGGTCCGACGAGTCGCTCCTGAAGCTGTCCGACCTGATCCACGAACGCGACCGCGAGAACAAGCGCCTCACCGAGGTCAACGCGACCCTGCGCAAGGACGTCGAGTCCCTCGTCGAGCGCGACGACGGCAGCACGAAGGCCGAGGACGCGAAGCTGGCGGCGCTGGAGAAGGCGGCCGGCACGAAGGAGCTGAGCGGCGGCGCCGTGACCGTCACCCTCGCCGACGCGCCCCCGAACGCGGTGGCCAAGCTGCCCGGCTACCCGGAGCCGCAGCCCAACGACCTCGTCATCCACCAGCAGGACCTGCAGGCCGTGGTCAACGCCCTGTGGCAGGGCGGCGCCAAGGGGATCAAGGTCATGGACCAGCGGCTGATCTCCACCAGCGCCGTCCGCTGCGTCGGGAACACGCTCATCCTGCAGGGCCGCGTCTACTCGCCGCCGTACAAGGTGACCGCCGTCGGTGACCGGGAGGCCCTCCAGCGGGCGCTCGCCGCGTCCCCCGAGATCCAGAACTACATGCTCTACGTCAACGCCTACGGGTTGGGCTGGAACGTCGAGGAGCACCGCTCGCTGACCCTCCCCGCGTACGCGGGCACCGTCGACCTCCACCACGCGGAGCCCGCGGGCGGCGCCTCCGCGCGGTGACCGCCGCACACCCAGCCTGTGGACAACCGGAAACGGCCGCCTCCGCGCCGCTAGTCTGGTGCGACAGGACTCCGCAGGGCCTGGGGTGACGGGAAGGGAAGGGTCGGGGATGTACGGCTGGATCTGGCGGCATCTGCCGGGCAACGCGTTCGTGCGGGCACTGCTCTCGCTGGTGCTGGCGCTCGCCGTGGTCTGGGCGCTCTTCGAGTACGTCTTCCCGTGGGCCGAGCCCCTGCTCCCCTTCAACGATGTGACGGTGGACGGCCAGTGACCACACGCATTCTCGTCGTCGACAACTACGACAGCTTCGTCTTCAACCTCGTCCAGTACCTCTACCAGCTCGGCGCCGAGTGCGAGGTGGTCAGGAACGACAAGGTCGACCTGGCGCACGCCCAGGACGGCTTCGACGGGGTGCTGCTCTCCCCCGGCCCCGGCACGCCCGAGGAGGCCGGGATCTGCGTCGACATGGTCCGCCACTGCGCGGCCACGGGCGTGCCCGTCTTCGGCGTCTGCCTGGGCATGCAGTCGATGGCCGTCGCCTACGGCGGGGTGGTCGGCCGCGCCCCCGAGCTGCTGCACGGCAAGACCTCGCCGGTCGTCCACGACGGCGCGGGCGTCTTCGCCGGACTGCCCTCGCCGTTCACCGCGACCCGCTACCACTCGCTGGCCGCCGAGCCCGAGCGGCTGCCCGACGAGCTGGAGGTGACCGCGAGGACCGCCGACGGGATCGTGATGGGGCTGCGGCACCGGGACGCGGCCGTGGAGGGCGTGCAGTTCCACCCCGAGTCCGTGCTGACCGAGCACGGGCACCGCATGCTGGCCAACTGGCTCGCGCAGTGCGGCGACCCGACCGCCGTCGCCCGCTCCGAGGGCCTGGCCCCGGTGGTGGGCAGGGCCTCGGCGTGACGCCGCCGCGCCACGGGATCTCCCCGGAGTCCCCCGGGGCGCGGCTGCCCGATTCCGACACCCTGACGCTGCGGTTGCCGGACCCGCCGCCGGACCCGGCACCCGGACCTCCCGCGGACGGCGGCCGTGCCGCCCGCAGGAGGGCCGCGGCGGGCCGGGGCGGGGCCGCCGGGGGACACGGGCGCCGCAAGGCCCCCAGAGGCGGTGCACGGGCCCGCGGTGCGGCTCCCGGCGGGCCGGCCGACTCCGCCGCGGGGGCGACGGCGGGGGCGCGGCCCCTCTCCCGGGTCGAGGCGCGGCGGCTGGCCAGGGAGCGCAGACCCGGCGCCGCCGCCGTCCTGAGCCGGGCCGTGGGGGAGCTGTTCATATCGGTCGGCGTCGTGATGCTCCTCTTCGTGACCTACCAGATGTGGTGGACGAACGTCCGCGCCGGCCAGAGCGCCGCCGACGCGCGCAGCAGCCTCCAGGACCGCTGGGCGCAGGACGACGACGCCTCCGCGCCCGGGAAGCGCGGGGCGGGCGCCTTCGAGCCCGGCGAGGGCTTCGCGCTGCTGCACATCCCGAAGCTCGACGTCGTGGTCCCGATCGCGGAGGGCGTCGACAAGGAGAAGGTGCTCGACCGCGGGATGGTCGGCCACTACGCCGAGGGCGGCCTGAGGACGGCGATGCCGGAGGCGAAGCGCGGCAACTTCGGACTCGCGGGCCACCGCAACACCCACGGCGAACCGTTCCGGTTCATCAACCGGCTGAAACCGGGCGACGCGATCGTCGTCGAGACGCGGGACACCTTCTACACGTACGACATGGCGAGCATCCTTCCGCAGACGCCGCCGAGCAACACGGACGTACTCGACGCGGTGCCGGCGGGCTCGGGCTTCGAGGGGCCGGGCCGGTACATCACGCTGACCACCTGCACGCCCGAGTTCACCAGTACCTTCCGGCTGATCGTCTGGGGCAAGATGGTCGACGAACGGCCGCGCGAGGACGGCAGACCGGACGCCCTCGTCGGCTGAGCGTCCGCGGTGGGGAAGCAGGTGCGCGGAGAACCGCGCACGACCGGGCGAGACGGACGGGCAGGTTCAGGTGGGAGCGAGAACCCGGCAGCGGGACGAGCGGACGCGTGCGGCCACGCGCCGGGCGGGGCGGCGCGGCCCGATCGCGTCCGCGGTGAGCGTCTTCGGCGAGCTGCTGATCACGGCGGGCGTCGTGCTCGGCCTGTTCGTCGTCTACTCGCTGTGGTGGACGAACGTCCTGGCGGACCGCGAGGCGTCCCGCGAGGGCGACCAGGTGCGTGAGCAGTGGGCCGACGACGGCCCGGCCGGCCCCGGCGCCCTCAACACGCAAGGCGGGCTCGGCTTCCTGCACGTGCCGGCGATGAGGAACGGCGAGGTCCTCGTCCGCAAGGGAACCGCCACGGACACCCTCAACGGCGGGGTCGCCGGGTACTACACCAAGCCCGTGAAGTCGGCGCTCCCCCAGGACGAGACCGGCAACTTCTCCCTCGCGGCGCACCGCGACGGGCACGGGGCGAAGTTCCACAACATCGACAAGCTGAAGACCGGCGACCCGATCGTCTTCGAGACGAAGGACAACTGGTACGTCTACAAGGTGTTCAAGGCGCTTCCCCAGACCTCGAAGTTCAACGTCGGTGTCCTGGACGCGGTCCCCGAGGAGTCCGGTGCGACGAAGCCCGGCCGCTACATCACCCTCACGACCTGCACCCCGGTGTACACCTCCCGGTTCCGCTACATCGTCTGGGGCGAGCTGGAACGCGTCGAGAAGGTCGACGCGGAGCGCACGCGGCCGGCGGAGCTGCGGTAGCCCCCGCTCCCGCCCGGCCGCTCCCGGCGGACGCACCGGAGCCCCGGCATCGGTCGTGATGCCGGGGCTCCGGTGTCTGTTCGGGTACGGGGGCCGGTCAGTCGTCGCGGCGGCCGTTGTTGCGGCCGTCGCCGTTGCCTCCGTTGTTGTCACCGTCGTTGCCGCCGATGAGGCCGCTTCCGTCGCCGATGTTGCCGCCGGGGGCGGGGACGGTCCGAAGGTTGACGGCGGAGCCCTCGTCGACCTGGGAGTTGCCGCCCGGGTCCTGGGCGACCACGAGGGCGTTGTCGTCCTGGGGGCCCTCGATGTTCCCGGGCTTGAGACCGGCCTGCTCCAGGGCTGCCTTGGCGTCCTTGAGGGACGTCGTCAGGGGCGCGAAGGCGGGGACGGCGACCTTCTTGACCTCCTTGGCCTTGCCGATGGTCAGGGTGATCTGCGTACCCTCTGCGGCCTTGCCGCTCGGATTCTGCTTGATGACCTTGTTGACCAGGTTGGGGTCGTCGGTCTCCTCATCGGTCCTGGCCACGACGAACCCGTTCTGCACGAGCTGCGCCTGCGCCGCCTCGAAGGGCTGGTTCAGCACGTTCGGGATCGTCTTCTGCGACTCACCCGCCGAGACCTTCAGCGACACCTCCGCGCCCTCTTCGGCCTTGGAGCCGCCCTTCGGGCTCTGGCTGATGATGTTGCCCTCTGGGACGGTGTCGGACTCGACCTTGTCGACGGAGACGTCGAAGCCCTTGTCCTCCAGGATCTCGGTCGCGTTGTCCTCGGACTTCTCCGTGACGTCCGGCACCTCGATCTTCGGCTCCCCCGTCGAGATCGTGACGTTGACCGGCTCGTTCTTCGCGAGCTTGCCGCCCTCGGGGTCCTGCGTGCAGACCTGGCCCTTCTCGATGCCCTCGACCGCGCACTCGCCGCGGGAGGTGACGACGAGCTTCAGCTGGCTGTTCGTCGTGGCCTGCTCCGCGGCCCGCTCGGTCTTGCCGACGAGGCTCGGCACGTTGACGGTGTCCTTGCCGTCGTTGTTGGCGAAGGCCCACATGCTGAGCGCGACTATCCCCGCGAGGACCAGCGCGCCGGCCACGACGAGCATGATCGTCGAGGTGTTCGACTTCCGCTGCGGCTGACGCCGCCGCCCGCCGCCGTCGTCGGAGCCGTATCCGTAGCCGCCCTCGTTCGGGGGGATCGGGGGCAGCATCGACGTCTGGTCGACCGAGGAGCCGCCCGACTGGGCGCGCAGCGGGGCGGTGGACTGGTCGCTGTCGTAGGAGCCGTAGCCGACCGAGCCCATGGCGGCGGTGGCGGCGACCGGGCGGCCGTCGAGGAGCGCCTCGATGTCGAGGCGCATGTCGTCGGCCGACTGGTAGCGGTAGTCGGGGTCCTTGGTGAGCGCCTTCAGCACGATCGCGTCCATCTCGGACGTGATCTCGTGGTCGAAGTTGCTGGGCGGCTGCGGCTCCTCGCGTACGTGCTGGTAGGCGACGGCGACGGGCGAGTCCCCCACGAACGGCGGCCGGACGGTCAGCAGCTCGTAGAGCAGGCAGCCGGTGGAGTAGAGGTCGGAGCGGGCGTCGACCTGCTCGCCCTTGGCCTGCTCGGGCGAGAGGTACTGGGCGGTGCCGATGACCGCGGCCGTCTGCGTCATGGTCATGCCGGAGTCGCCCATCGCGCGGGCGATGCCGAAGTCCATGACCTTGACCTGGCCGGTGCGGGTCAGCATGACGTTCGCGGGCTTGATGTCGCGGTGGACGATGCCGTTGCGGTGGCTGTACTCCAGGGCCTGGAGGATGCCGATCGTCATCTCCATGGACCGCTCGGGCAGCAGCTTGCGCCCGGAGTGCAGCAGCTCGCGCAGCGTGGACCCGTCGACGTACTCCATCACGATGTACGGGATGGAGATGGACGCGCCGTTGCCCGACGCGCTGTCGTACACCATGTCCTCGCCGGTGTCGTAGACCGCGACGATCGCCGGGTGGTTGAGCGAGGCGGCCGACTGGGCCTCACGGCGGAAACGGGCCTGGAACGAGGGGTCGCGGGCGAGGTCGACCCGGAGGGTCTTGACCGCCACGGTGCGGCCGAGCCGGGTGTCGTGGGCGAGGTAGACCTCGGCCATGCCACCACGGCCGAGCACGGAGCCCAGCTCGTACCGGCCGCCGAGGCGACGCGGCTCTTCCATAGCTGTACCTACCAGACCTCTGTAGTCGCTGCTGTCCGGGGCATACCGTACCGGTCCCGCCGGGTCCGCCTCCGCCGCGGAGGCTCAACCGATACGGGACCGGTACCGCGTGGAGGGCGGTTGGAAGGGCGTCGCGAGGGGTATCACCTCAGGTCCGACCGCATCCGGCGTGTGTCACTCATGTCACGCTCGGCCTGGGGTTCACTTCCGGCCGACCACGGCTTCCATGACCTTCTGGGCGATGGGGGCGGCGATCCCGCTGCCGGTGATCTGGTTGCGGTCGACGCCCGCGTCCTCGACGATCACCGCGACCGCGACCGGCGAGGAGCCGTCGGCGGCCTGTGCGTAGGAGATGAACCAGGCGTACGGGTTCTCGCTGTTGTTCACACCACGCTGGGCCGTACCTGTCTTGGCGCCGATCTTGTACCCGTCGCCCAGGCCGACCTTGCCGCGGGCACTGCCGTCGGTGACGACGTACTCCATCATCTGCTGGAGCTTCTGGGCGTTCTCCGGGGAGACCGCGCGGCCGAACTCCTCCGGCTTGCTCCGCTCGACGGTGTCGAGGTTGGGAGCCTTGAGCTCGGAGACCATGTTGGGCTTCATGACCACGCCGTCGTTGGCGATGGCGCCCGCGACGACGGCCATCTGGAGCGGGGTCGCACGGTTGGAGGCCTGCCCGATGCCCGCCATGGCGTTCTGCGGCCGGTTGTCCTCCGGGTAGTCGGACGCCTCCGCGCGGACCGGCGTGAAGAACTCCTGGCCGAAGCCGAACTTCTTCGCCTGCTCGATCATCTTGTCGTTGCCCAGGTCGTCGCTGATCTTCGCGAAGACGGTGTTGCAGGACTGCCCGAGGGCGACCTTCATCGAGCCGTCCTCGCAGCCGGCGTCGGAGAGGTTCGTCAGCGGGTTCCTGCCGTCGGTCAGCGGCAGCTTGTACGGCGACGGGGAGTCCGTCTTGTCGTCGATGCCGTTGTAGAGGCCGTTCTCGAGGGCGGCCGCGGCGGTAACCACCTTGAAGGTCGAACCGGGCGCGTACGTCTCGCGGAGCGCGCGGTTCAGCATGGGCTTGTCCTTGTCGTCGCCCAGGCGGTTCCACGCCTTGCCGTCCGCGGTGGACTGCCCGGCGAACTCCGACGGGTCGTAGGACGGGGTGGATACCAGGGCGAGGATGCGGCCGGTCGACGGCTCGATCGCCGCGACGGCACCCTTCCGATCGCCGAGGCCCTCGAAGGCGGCCTTCTGCGCCGCACCGTTGAGCGTGGTGACGACGTTGCCTCCGCCCGGCTTCTTCCCGGTGATCATGTCGATGGTCCGGCGGAAGAACAGCCGGTCGTCGGTGCCGGTGAGGATGCCGTCCTCGAGGCTCTCCAGCTGGTTGGCGCCGAACGCCTGGGAGGCGAAGCCGGTGACGGGTGCCCACATGGGACCGTCCTTGTAGGTCCGCTTGTACTTGTAGTACGTGTCGTCCGTCGCCTTGGAGCCGGTGATCTCCTTGCCGTCGACGACGATGTTGCCGCGCGGCGAGGCGTAGCGCTCGATGTCGACGCGCTTGTTGTTCGCGTGCGTGCGCAGCTCGTCCGCCCTGACGTACTGCAGCCAGTTGTCGCGGATCAGCAGCGCGAAGACGAGCAGGCCGCAGAAGATCGCGATTCGGCGGAGGGGCTTGTTCACGGCCGTACCACCTGGGTCATCTCGGCGTCGGGAGAGGGGGCCGGCGTGGGGGCGGGGCGCCGGGCGGTGTCGCTGACACGAATGAGGATGCCGATGAGCGCCCAGTTGGCGATCACGGAGGAGCCACCCGCCGCGATGAACGGCATGGTCATGCCGGTGAGCGGGATGAGGCCCATCACGCCGCCCGCCACGACGAACACCTGGAGCGCGAAAGCCCCGGAGAGGCCGATGGCGAAGAGCTTGCCGAAGGGGTCGCGCGCGGCGAGCGCCGTGCGGACACCGCGCTCGATGATCAGCCCGTAGAGGAGCAGGAAGGCCATGACGCCGGCCAAGCCGAGCTCCTCACCGACGGTGGCGAAGATGAAGTCGGAGTTGGCGGCGAAGCCGATGAGGTCGGAGTTGCCCTGGCCGAGACCGGTACCGAGGATGCCGCCGGAGCCGAACGACATCAGCACCTGGGTCATCTGGTCGCAGGCGTAGGCCATGTTCGTGCCCGGATCCGCCGTCTTGAGACAGCCGAAGGGATCCGTCCAGGCAGCGACCCGGGACTGCACATGCCCTGCGAACGAAGCGACCGTGACCGCTCCGACCGCGGCCATGCCGAGACCGATGACGATCCAGCTGGTTCGCTCGGTGGCGACGTACAGCATGATCACGAACATCCCGAAGAACAGCAGGGACGTACCGAGGTCGGTCTCGAAGACCAGGATCAGAATCGACATGGCCCAGATGACGAGGATCGGACCCAGGTCTCGTCCTCGCGGCAGGTAGAGCCCCATAAAGCGGCGGCTCGCCAGGGCGAGCGCGTCACGCTTCACCATCAGGTAACCGGCGAAGAAGACGGCCAGGACGATCTTGGCGAATTCACCGGGCTGGATGGAGAATCCGCCGACCCGGATCCAGATCTTGGCCCCGAAGACGTCAGCGCCGAGTCCCGGCACCAGCGGGAGCAGCAGCAGGACGAGAGCCACGACCATCGAGATGTAGGTGTAGCGCTGCAGGATGCGGTGGTCCTTGAGGACGACCATCACGCCCGCGAACAGGGCGATGCCGAGGGCCGAGTAGATCAGCTGGTTCGGCGCGGCCTCGGAGAAGGAGCGCACCCTCTGCAGCCGCTCGGACTGGTCGAGCCGCCAGATCAGGACCAGCCCCAGCCCGTTCAGCAGCGTCGCGATCGGCAGCAGCAGCGGGTCCGCGTACGGCGCGAACTTGCGCACCACGAGGTGCGCGACGCCCGCGAGGAGGCCGAGGCCGAGGCCGTAGCCGAGCATGCCGGTCGGGACCTCGTCGTTCAGCGCGAGGCCGACGTTGGCGTAGGCGAAGACCGGGATGAGCACGGCGAAGACGAGGAGCACGAGCTCCGTGTTCCGCCGGCTCGGCGCTCCGATCGCGCCGATGGTGGATGTGTGGTGCGTACTGCTGCTCATGGTGTGGCGCTGGCCCCCTCTACGGCTCGCTACTGCTTACCGCAGTTCGAGACCACGCTCTGCTCCGCGTCCGTGTAACCGGGGTCGATCGGAGCGGGAGTCTTCGTGGCCTTGGGATTGTTCGGGTCGTCGTCGGCGCGCAGGCCGGTGGTGCCGCCCGCCTCGCCCTCGCCGGTCTCCGCGTTGCGCTCGTTCTCGGCCTTGGCGGCCGCCTCCTGCTTCTTGCAGGCGGAGGCCTGGACGCCGAGCTCGTCGAGCTTGGTCTGGGCCTCCTTGAGGCTGCCCTCGGAGATCGTGCCCTCGACCTGCTTCTGCTGGTAGGGCGGGAGGTACTTGAGTTCGATATCAGGTTCGTCGTCGTACACCTTCGACATGCTCACCCAGGCGAGGTCCTGGCTGATGCCGCGGTAGATGGCGACGTGGTCGTCGTTGGCGCCGACGTAGTACTGGCCCTGGGTCCAGCGCCAGCCGCCGTACGCGGCGCCGCCGAGGACGGCCAGGGCGAGGACCGTGTAGAAGGATCTCTTCAGCCACCGCCGCCGCGGGCGCTCCTTGACGTAGTCGTCCTCCCCGTAGAGGTCGAACGAGTCGTCGGGGGCGTAGCCGTCGCCGCCGGGCGGGCCGTAGTCGCCGCCACCGCCGCCCTGGCCGCGCGGCTCCTGGCGGCCGAGGCCGGCGGCGCGGCCGGCGGGGGTCTGCATGGCGCCGTTTCCGTCGCCGTAGCTCTGGTGCTGGTTCTCGGCCACCGCGCCGACGATCACCGGGGTGTCGTTGGGGCGGCCGGCCAGGGTGTCGCCGCCGTCGGCGTTCTCGACGTCGGCCACGATGACGGTGATGTTGTCCGGGCCGCCGCCGCGCAGTGCGAGCTCGATGAGCGACTGCACAGTCTCCTGTGGGCCGTGGTAGCTCGCCAGGGTGTTCTCCATCGTCTCGTGCGAGACGACGCCGGAGAGGCCGTCGGAGCAGATCAGGTAGCGGTCGCCCGCCCGCACCTCGCGGATGGAGAGGTCGGGCTCGACGTGGTCGCCGCTGCCGAGCGCGCGCATGAGGAGCGAGCGCTGCGGGTGGGTGGTGGCCTCGTCGGGGGTGATGCGGCCCTCGTCGACCAGGCGCTGGACCCAGGTGTGGTCCTGGGTGATCTGGGTGAGGACGCCGTCGCGCAGCAGGTAGGCGCGGGAGTCGCCGACGTGGACGAGGCCAAGGCGCGCGCCGGTCCACAGCAGGGCGGTGAGCGTGGTGCCCATGCCCTCGAGCTCGGGGTCCTCCTCGACCATCATGCGGAGCTGGTCGTTGGCCCGCTGGACGGCGGTGCCGAGCGAGGTGAGCAGGTCCGAGCCGGGGACGTCGTCGTCGAGGGCGACGATGGTGGAGATCACCTCGGAGGACGCGACCTCGCCGGCCGCCTGACCGCCCATGCCGTCGGCGATGGCGAGGAGCCGGGGGCCGGCGTAGCCGGAGTCCTCGTTGCCCTCGCGGATCATGCCCTTGTGCGAACCGGCGGCGAAGCGCAGCGAGAGACTCATGTGCACCTCTCCGGTCCAGGCCGCCTCGGGGTAAAGCCTGTCTGGAGCCACACTGCCCACCCTCCGGTCGGGACCACGCGCGGGGCCGGGGTCCGGCCGGTGTCCGCGTGCTCGCTCCGCTCGCGCCTCTTCATGATGTAGCACTACTTCCGCAGTTCGATGACGGTCTTGCCGATGCGGATCGGTGCACCCGGCGCGATGGGTGTGGCGGTGGAGAGCCGGTTGCGGTCGAGATACGTGCCGTTCGTGGACCCGAGGTCCTCGACGATCCACTGGCCGTCGCGGTCGGGGTAGATCCTCGCGTGGCGGCTGGAGGCGTAGTCGTCGTCCAGGACGATCGTGGAGTCGTGCGCCCGGCCCAGGGTGATGGTCTGGCCCTGGAGGGCCACGGTGGTGCCGGTCAGGGTGCCCTCGGTGACGACGAGCTTGGTGGGCGCCCCCCGGCGCTGGCGGCCGCCGCCCGACTGCTGGCGCTGCTGCGGGGGCGCGGTGCGGCCCGCCTGCTGCCTGGTGTTGCTCTCCCGGCGGGAACCCCGCGCGGTCACGCGGGTGCCGAACAGGTCACTGCGGATGACCTGCACGGCGACGATCACGAACAGCCACAGGACGGCCAGGAATCCTAGCCGCATGACCGTCAGGGTCAGCTCTGACATTGCCCCCGCTTCACCCTTCGGCTTGCCGGTAAATGATGGTCGTACTGCCCACGACGATCCGCGAGCCGTCGCGGAGCGTAGCGCGGGTGGTGTGCTGTCCGTCCACCACGATGCCGTTGGTCGATCCGAGATCGGCGACCGTGGGGGGCGTACCGACCCGGATCTCGCAGTGCCGGCGGGAGACGCCGGGGTCGTCGATCCGGACGTCGGCCTCGGTGGACCGGCCGAGCACGAGGGTGGGGCGGGTGATCTGGTGGCGGTTGCCGTTGATCTCGATCCAGCGGCGGGCGGAGCCGCCGGCGTGCGGCGCGGGGCCGCGGCCGGCTCCGGAGGGTACCGGCTGCGGGCGGTTGCCGCCGGGCGGGCCCGGGGGCATCGGGGGCGCGCCCGCGGGCTGGGGGTAGCCGTATCCGCCGCGTCCTTCGGGCCGTCCGGGGCCCTGCGGGCCGTCCTGGGACGTGCTGGAGGCCAGTGTGCGGCTGCGGACGCGGTAGAGGCCGGTGTCGAGGTCCTCGGCCTTCTCCAGGTGGACCTTGATCGGGCCCATGAAGGTGTACCGCTGCTGCTTGGCGTAGTCGCGCACCATCCCGGAGAGCTCGTCGCCGAGCTGGCCGGAGTACGGGCTCAGGCGCTCGAAGTCGGGGGCGCTGAGTTCGACGATGAAGTCGTTGGGGACGACGGTGCGGTCGCGGTTCCAGATGGTGGCGTTGTTGTCGCACTCCCGCTGGAGCGCGCCCGCGATCTCGACCGGCTGCACCTCGGACTTGAACACCTTCGCGAAGGTGCCGTTCACCAGGCCTTCGAGCCGCTGCTCGAAACGTTTCAGGACTCCCATGGGGCACCTCCTCCGTACGTGTCGTCCTGGTACTGCTTACTGATCGTATCCACGCGCCGGGAAATCGGCTGGTTCCCCTTGTGCCGCACGGAGCCGGGTGTCGGCTCTCACACGGGATCGTAGAGGGGACACCTGACCGCTGTCCCTGCCCCAGTGTCGCGCACCCGGCTGTGGATCCTCCCGGGCAGGTGCCCGGGGATACGGATGTGAATCCACCCCTGACCGCGTGCTACGGTTCTGCATGTCGAGAGGCGCTCGGCCCGAACGGGTGAGAGAGCTTCGGAACACACTCGAAATGCGCGAGTGGCGGAACGGCAGACGCGCTGGCTTCAGGTGCCAGTGTCCTTCGGGACGTGGGGGTTCAAATCCCCCCTCGCGCACAAACGGAAGCCCCGCAGATCCTCGGATCTGCGGGGCTTTCGCGTTGCCCGGGGCCGCGCGGGGGCCGTCGGGCGGGGCCCCTCCGCGCGGGCGGGGGTCAGGCCGCGGCGTGGGTGACGGCCAGGGCCTTGGCCTTGGCGGCGGCGTCGGCGAGCGCCTGGGCGCGCGAGGCCTCGGAGAGCGGGACCAGCTCGGCCATGGCGGGGACCACGGGGGCCAGCGTCAGCTCGGGGACGACGAAGTCGACCGGCGAGGCGAACATCGACGTGATGAGGGTCTCCAGATAGTTCTGCACGAACTCGGCCCCCGCGCGGGGCGTGCCGGGCGCGTAGGAGCCGCCGCGGCTGGCGACGAACGTGAACGGGGTGCCGGCGACGCTGCTGGTCTCGCCCGCCGTGCGCCCGATGACGATGACGTGGTCGAGCCACGCCTTGAGCGTCGAGGGGATCGTGAAGTTGTACATCGGGGCGCCGATGACGACGGCGTCGGCCTGCTCGAGCTCGCTGATGAGTTCCTTGCGCAGCGGGTCGTCGGCGCCGGCGACCGCGGCCTCCGGCGTCAGGTGCGGGAGCGGGTCCGCGGCGAGGTCGCGGCGGACGACGACGCCCTCGGGGTGTTCGGCCCGCCAGGTCTCGACGAAGAGCGCGGTCAGTTCGCGGGAGGCGGAGTCCTGCCGCTGGAGGGCGGAGTCGAGGTGCAGGAGGACGGCCATGGTGGTCTCCAGGGACGAGGTGCGGCGCCGCGGGGGGCATGCCGCAGGGGATGAGTGCGTAACTATTCTTATCACGGCTCCTTACTTTTTCTCACCCGCTTAAGGGTGCCGGTACCCTGGGCGCATGGCGGCGGAGGCGGACGAGCAGGTGTGCAAGCAGGTCGACCACGGCATCAAGCTCGTCTTCGAGCTGCTCGGGAAGCGCTGGACCGGCCCGATCGTGGCCGTCCTCATGGAGCGCCCGGTCCACTTCGCCGCTTTGCGGCGGGCGATCCCCGGCATCAGCGAGCGGATGCTCTCCGACCGGCTGACCGAGCTCGCGGCCTCCGGACTGGTCGTCCGCAGGGTGCACGAGGGGCCGCCGCTGCGGGTCAGCTACGGGCTGACGGACGCCGGGCGGGCGCTGGAGCCGGCCCTCGTGGAGCTGCGGAAGTGGGCGGAGGCGCACCTGCCGCCCGAGGAGGCCGTGCGCTGCAGTGAGTTCGGCGGCGCGTAGAGGCGGGCCGGGGCGGCGTGCCGGGAGACCGGGGCGTCAGGCCGTCTCGTTGTAGCGCAGCAGGTACGCGGCGAACCGGGCGAGGTCCGCCGGCTCCCACTCCGCGAGGCGCTCGTGGAAGGCCTGCCGGCGCAGCTGGGTGGCGCGGGCGAGCACGGCCGTCCCGGCCTCGGTCGGGTGCAGCACCTGGACGCGGTGGTCGCCGGGGTCCACCCGCCGCTCGACGAGCCCGAGCTTCTCCAGGGCGCCGATCTGCCGGCTGACCGTGGACTTGTCGAGCGTGTAGTGCGCTGCGAGGTCGGTCGCGCGGCAGCCCTGCCGGTCCTCCAGGTGCGCGAGCAGCGTGAAGGAGACCAGGGACAGCTCCGGATGCATCCGGGCGGCGGTGGCCCGGGCGCGCCGGGCGAACGCGGTCATCTCGCGCTGGATGGTCTCGATCGAGGCGTCGCGGTCTGGCATGAGGGCTCTTTCTCGCTGGTGTAGTTGTATAGTACAACGTAAGTGAGAGTTGTACAAGCCAACCATGGAAGGGTCCCGCCCATGTCCTCCCACGCCGCAGACGCCGCCCATGGCGCCGGGACGGGTGACGCAGCCGCGCTCCGGCACGTGCTCGGCCACCTCGTCACCCCCTTGCTGATGTGCATCGGCATGGGCCTCGCCTACCTGGGGGCGTTCGGGAGCCCGCAGCCGCACGACATGCGCGTCGACGTCGTCGGCAGCGGGCCCGGCGCCCAGGTGCTCGCCCAGCACCTGAACGACACGGGTGACGGCGCGCTCGACGTCCGGACCGTCCCCTCCGAGGCCGCCGCCCGGCAGCAGCTGACGGACCGGGAGATCGTCGCCGCCTTCCTGCCGGGCGACCGGCCCGAACTGCTCGTCGCCTCCGCGTCCTCGGACACCGACGCGACGGTGGCCGAGGGCGTCTTCACCAAGGTCGCCGCCGCCCAGGACGCCCCGCTGACCGTCACCGACATCGTGCGGACGGCCTCCGGCGACCCGACGGGTCAGGGTGTCTTCTTCCTGCTCGTGGCGATCAGCATCGGCTCCTACGCCTCGGTCGCGGTGATCGGCGGGGTCGGCGGGGTGCTGCCGATGCGGCTGCGCGCGCTGCTCGGACTCGGGATGTCGCTCGTGGTGAGCCTGGTCGGGCTTGCCTTCGCCGGGCCGGTCTTCCACCTGGTCGACCACGGGCTCACCGGCGTCTGGGGGCTCGCGTGGATCTACTCCGCGGGCATCCTGCTCGTCGGCATCGGGCTGCACACGTTCCTCAAGCGGTGGACCACGCTCGGCGTGATGGCGCTGTTCGTGATGCTCAACTTCACCAGCTCCGGCGGGTTGTTCCGGCCGGACCTGCAGAACGGGTTCTTCGGTTCGCTGCACGCGTTCTGGAACGGGGCCGGGTTCGTCGAGGGCGCGCGCGGGGTCGTGTACTTCGGCGGCGACCAGGTGGGGCGGCATGTCGGCACGCTGGTCGGGTGGGCGCTGGCGGGGGCGGTGCTCGTCGCGGCGGCGGGAGTGGTCGAGGCGCGGCGGAGGGCGGTCGGAGCGGCCGTGGCCGGTGCGGGGGCCGCGGTCGGTGCGGCGGGCGCGGTGGGTGCGGCCGGTGCGGCGGGTGCGCGGTCGGAGGAGGCGCGCGCCGAGGCCGAGGAGGAGGCGGAGGAGGCCGTCGGCGTGTGAGCCGAGCGGCCGGAATGCGATCCGGAGCGGGCGGGGCGGGCCGAGGAGGTCCGCCCTGCCCGCGTTTCGCGTGTCCGACCTGGCATTTCGCGCGGTCGGGTGGCGGGGTTGTCCACCGCGCGTGGGTTGTCCACAGGACCTGACGGGAGCGTACGGCCGGGCGGTACGGTCGTGGCCGGTTCGGAACGGTGTGCGGTACGGAGAGGGGGGCCCATGAGCGGGACCGGTGCGGTGGGGGGCGTCGTCGAGGACTCCGGGGTGCGGATCCCCGAGGTGGCCGGCTTCGCGCGCTGGCGGGACGGGCACAGCGAGGCGGCCGCCGGCCGCGGTTCCGCCAAGCAGGAGGGCAAGGCGCTGCGCGAGCGGCTGCCCCGCGCGGCGCAGGCCGAGCTGCGGATCGACCCGCGGCGGCCCGACGCCCTGCGGGCGGTGGAGGAGTCCAACGTGGGCCGGCTGGAGGCGCTCACCCCGATCCGGGTCGGCCGGATGGCCGCGAGCCCGTTCGCCTTCCTGCGCGGTTCGGCCGGGCTCATGGCCTACGACCTGGCCCGCACCCCGGTGACCGGCATCGCCGCACAGATCTGCGGCGACGCCCACGCGGGCAACTTCGGCCTGTACGGGGACGCCCGCGGCGAACTCGTCATCGACCTGAACGACTTCGACGAGACGGTCGCCGGCCCGTGGGAGTGGGACGTGAAGCGGCTGGCCGCCTCGCTGGTCCTCGCCGGGCGTGAGGTGGGGGCGGACGAGGACACCTGCCGGGAAGCGGCGCTGCTCACCGTGGGCTCCTACCGGCGGACCATGCGCTTCCTCGCCAAACTGCCCGCGCTCGACGCGTGGAACGCGATAGCGGACGAGGAGCTGGTCTCCCACTCCGACGCCCGCGACCTCCTGGGCACCCTGCGGAGGGTCTCGGAGAAGGCCCGGAGGAACACCAGCGGCCGCTTCGCCGCCCGGTCCACCGAGGAGTCCGAGAGCGGCGGCCGCTGCTTCGTCGACGCGCTGCCGGTGCTGCGCCGGGTCCAGGACGCGGAGGCGGCCGCCGTCGCCGGCTCGCTCGCCTCCTACCTGGAAACCCTGTCGGAGGACCGGCTCCCGCTGCTCGCCCGGTACTCCATCCAGGACGTGGCCTTCCGGGTGGTGGGCACCGGCAGCGTCGGCACCCGGTCCTACGTGGTCCTGCTCCTGGACCACCGGGGCGAGGCGCTGGTGCTCCAGGTGAAGGAGGCCCGGCGCTCCTCGCTGGTGCCCTACCTGGCGGAGGTCGAGGGCTTCGGGGCGGGCCGGGCCGGCGCCGACCTGTTCGGGGAGAGCGGGGAGCACGCCGGGCACGAGGGACGGCGGGTCGTCCTCGGTCAGAAGCGCATGCAGGTGGTGACCGACAACCTCCTGGGCTGGACGACCGTCGAGGGACTGCCGTACCAGGTTCGGCAGTTCAGGAACCGCAAGGGCAGCGTCGACCCGGTGGCGCTCGCCGCCGACCAGGTCGACGACTACGGCCGGATGACCGGCGCGCTCCTGGCCCGGGCCCACGCCCACACGGCCGACCCGCGGACGATCGCCGGCTACTGCGGCAAGAGCGAGGAGCTGGACGAGGCGGTGGCCGACTTCGCGGTGGCCTACGCGGACCGCACGGAGGCGGACCACGAGGTGCTGCTGCGGGCCGTCCGCGAGGGCCGGATCGCCGCCGAGGAGGGGGTGTGAGCCGCGGGCGGGCCCTCGGGGCGGCGAGGGCCCGGGCGGCCGGGGACGGGGCGGGGGACGGGGCCGGGCGGGCCGCCGGCGGCCGGGTGAGCTTTAGGCTGGCCGGGTGAGTACTCCGGAGCAGGAACAGGACGCCGCACAGGCGCGGCCCGAGGCGCGTCTCGCGGCGGCCGTGCGGGCCGCCGAGCAGGCGCTGATCGAGTTCGAGATCGCGGTGGAGACGTTCCGGATCGAGGTGGAGAACTTCTCGCGCCTGCACCACCAGAAGCTCGGTCCGATGTACGCGCGGCTCGACGAGCTGGAGGCGCGGATCGCGGAGGCGAAGGCGGCGCGGTCGGGCGACCCGGACGACGTCAGGCTCGCCGCCGAGCTGCGGGCCCAGGTGCAGCCCATGCCGGGCGTGGAGGAGCTGTTCCACGGCTGGATGGACTCCGAGGGGCTCTTCCCCGAGGCCCAGTCGATGCTCACCGGCCAGGAGGTGCGCCCCCCGCAGCGGGTGCGGCCCTCGGACGAGGTGCGCAAGCTGTACCGCGAACTGGCCCGCAAGGCCCACCCCGACCTGGCCCAGGAGGACGCCGAGCGGAGCCGCCGGGAGGAGTTCATCACCCGGGTCAACGCGGCCTACGCGCGCGGCGACGAGGAGCGGCTGCGGGAGTTCGCCGAGGAGTGGGCGGCCGGTCCGGAGCCCGCCGAACGCCGGCTCACCGAGACCGAGGAGCTGTACGCGCGGCTGGAGTGGCTCTCGCGGCGCAAGGAGATGCTCACGGTCGTCGCCCGCGACCTGGAGGAGGGCGCGATCGGGTCGATGCTCCGGATGGCGCCGGACGACCCGGACGCACTGCTCGACGAGATCGCCGAGCAGCTGCTCGCCCAGGTCTCCGCGCGGGAGGCGGAACTCGACGGGCTGCTGGCGGACGACGCCCCCCGCGGTCCTTCGGGGGGCGACGGGTCCTGAGCCGGGGTCCGGTAGTTTTCGGGGTATGAACTTCGGTGCTGTGCCCACGGTTGGTGTCGACGCGTTGCGCGACGGGGACTTCCTGCTCGACGTCCGGGAGGACGACGAGTGGAAGGCGGGCCACGCGGAGGGCGCGCTGCACATCCCGATGAGCGACTTCGTCGCCCGCTTCGGCGAGCTGACCGAGGCCGTGAGCGAGGAGAACCCGCGGGTGCACGTGGTCTGCCGGGTCGGCGGCCGGTCCGCGCAGGTCACCCAGTACCTGGTGGGGCAGGGCATCGACGCGGTGAACGTCGACGGCGGCATGCTGGCCTGGGAGAGCGCCGGCAAGCCGGTCGTCACCGACGGGGGCGGGTCCGGGATCGTCGTCTGACGGCCGGCGCGCCTCGGGGCGTTCCCTGGTCCTCGGGCGCGTCCGGGCCCCGGGCGGATTCGGGCCTCAGGCGTCCCGATGTCCCGTGGGCTCAGGTGTCCCGGGGCTCAGGCGTCCCGCGGGCTCAGGCGTCGAAGTCCAGCTCGACCCGGGGTGTCGTCGGGTGGGACTGGCAGGCGAGGACGTAGCCCGCGTCCGTCTCCTCCGGTTCGAGGGCGAAGTTGCGGTCCATCGTGACCTCGCCGGTCAGTAGCCGGGAGCGGCAGGTGCCGCAGACGCCGCCCTTGCAGGCGTAGGGGGCGTCCGGCCGGTTGCGGAGCACCGTGTCCAGGAGGGACTCGCCGGGCAGCGCGGAGTACGTGCCCGCGCGTCCGCCGAGGGTCGCCGTCACCGTCGCCGTGAGGGCCGGTGCGGCCGCCGCCGGGTCGGGGACCGCCGAGGCGGGCACCGCCGCGGCGTGGAAGATCTCGCGGTGCACCCGGTCGCGCGGGACACCGAGCGTCCGCAGCGCGCGCTCGGCCTCCTGCACCAGGCCGTAGGGGCCGCACAGGAACCAGCCGTCGACCGAGTCCACCGGGAGCAGGGCGGGCAGCAGCGCGGTCAGCCGCGGTTCGTCCAGCCGGCCCGGGGGCAGTCCTGCCTGCTGGTCCTCGCGGGAGAGCGCGTTGAGCAGGTGGAAGCGGTCGGGATGGCGGTCCTTCAGGTCCGCGGTCTCCTCGAGGAACATCGTGGACGCCGTGGTCCGGTCGCTGCGGACGAGGTGGAAGCGGGCCTCAGGCTCACGGGACAGCAGCGTCGCCGCGATGGAGAGCACCGGGGTGATCCCGCTGCCGCCGACGATCGCGGCGTACCGCCCGGGACGCGGCGCCAGCGTGAACCGGCCGGCGGGCGGCAGTGCGTGGACGGTGTCCCCGGGCGCCAGCTCCTTGCAGGCGTACGGGGAGAACGCGCCGCCCTCGACGAGCCGGATGCCGATCCGCAGGGTGGCGGGATCGTCGTCGGCGGGGCTGCAGATCGAGTAGGTGCGGCGCATTTCGGCTCCCTCTGCGCCCGCTCCCGCGGCGGCAAGGCGGCGCAGGGTCAGGTGCTGGCCGGGAGTGTGCCGGAAGGTCGCGCGGAGCTCCGGCGGAACGGCCAGCGTCACCGCCACCGCGTCCTCGCCGAGCGGGTCGACGGCGGTCACCAGGAGCGGGTGGAACGCGGGAGGGGCGACGGCGGGCGCGGACGGGGGAGTGCTCACGGGGCCACCTCCTTGAAGTGGTCGAACGGCTCCCGGCAGGACGCGCAGCGGCGCAGCGCCTTGCAGGCCGTGGAGGAGAAGCGGCTGAGGAGTTCGGTGTCCGTCGAACCGCAGTGGGGGCAGCGGATGGCGAGCGACAGCGGCACGGGCCCGCGGCCCCCGGCGGCGGATCCCGCCGGGCCGCCCGGGCGCGGGGGGGCGATGCCGGCCTCGGTGAGCTTGCGGCGGCCCTCGGTGGTGATGTCCGCGGTGGACCAGGGCGGCGCGAGCACCGTTCGGACCGTCACCTCGGGGATGCCGCGGGCGTGCAGTGCGTGCTCGATGTCGGTGCTCATCGCGTCGACGGCCGGGCAGCCGGTGTAGGTGGGGGTGAGGAGGACCTCGACGTGGCGCGGGGTGGTCAGGTGCACCCCGCGCAGCACGCCGAGGTCGGCCAGGGTGACCATCGGGAGTTCCGGGTCGGGGACCTCGCCGGCGAGGGCGAGGAGCTCGGCCTCCAGCGGGGAGAGGTCCGGCGACGTCACCATGACGCCCCCGGGTGGCTCCGGTGGAGGTGCTGCATCTCGGCGAGCAGCCGGCCGAAGGACTCGGTGTGCACGCCCTGCCGACCGGCTCCGGCGGACCAGGCGCCGGTGCGGGGGGTGGCGGGGACGGTCAGGGTGGCCTGCTCCAGGACGGCGGTGACGGAGGCGAGCCAGTCGGCCTCCAGCGCACGGGGCAGCAGCCCGGCGTCGTCGGGTCCCTCGTCGACCTCGCGGTCGCTCTCGTCGCCGGTTCTGTCGCCGGTTCCGTCGAGGCCAGGGAGCGGCTCGAAGAGCTCGCCGGTGTGGCGCCACAGGGCGTCGACGGCCCGCTGCATGCGGTCGTGGCTCTCCGGGGTGCCGTCGCCGAGGCGCAGCGTCCACTGCTCGGCGTGGTCGCGGTGGTACGCCACCTCGTGGACCGCCTTCGCGGCGAGCGGCGCGAAGGGCCCCCCGGAGGCGGCGAGACGCACGTACAGCGGGTGCTGGTAGGTGGAGAAGAGCAGTTGGCGGGCGATGGTGTCGGCGAAGTCGCCGTTCGGCTGCTCGACGAGCTGGACGTTACGGAAGGCCCGCTCCTCGCGCAGGTAGGCGAGCTCGTCCTCGTCGCCGACGAGGGTGTAGAGAACGCGCGCCTGGCCGAGGAGGTCCAGGGCGATGTTGGCGAGGGCGACCTCCTCCTCCAGGACGGGGGCGTGGCCGGCCCACTCGCCCAGGCGGTGGGAGAGGATCAGCGCGTCGTCGGCGAGGGCCAGCGCGGCCGCCGGGGGGACGGCGGAGGGGGCCTCGGTGGGGGCCGGGCGGGGGGTGGTCACAGGTGCCGCACTCCGTCCGGGATCTCGTAGAACGTGGGGTGGCGGTAGGGCTTGTCGGCCGCGGGCTCGAAGAAGGGGTCCTTCTCGTCCGGCGACGAGGCCGTGACCGCCGTGGAGGGCACGACCCAGATCGAGACGCCCTCGCTACGGCGGGTGTAGAGGTCGCGCGCGTTGCGCAGGGCGAGGTCGGCGTCGGGCGCGTGCAGCGAGCCGGCGTGGGTGTGGGAGAGACCGCGGCGGGAGCGGACGAAGACCTCCCAGAGCGGCCACTCGGCGGGGCGCGGCGCGTCGGTGCTCATCGGGCGGTCTCCGTGAGGGTTGGGGCGGGCTCGGGGGCCGGGTTCGCACGCGGGGACCGCTTCGCGGCGTAGGCCGCGGCCGCCTCGCGGACCCAGGCGCCGTTCTCGTGGGCGCGGCGGCGCTGGGTGATGCGCTGCTCGTTGCAGGGGCCCTCACCCTGGAGGACGGCCTTGAACTCCGACCAGTCGATCGCGCCGTACGACCAGTGGCCGTTCGACTCGTCCCAGGCCAGGTCGGGGTCGGGCAGTGTCAGGCCCAGGGCCTCGGCCTGGGGGACGCAGATGTCGACGAAGCGCTGGCGCAGCTCGTCGTTGGAGTGCCGCTTGATCTTCCAGGCCATGGACTGCGCGGAGTGCCCGGAGTCGGCATCGGGCGGGCCGAACATCATCAGGGACGGCCACCACCAGCGGTCCACCGCGTCCTGTGCCATCGCGTGCTGCGCCTCGGTACCGCGGGAGAGGGCGAGCAGCAGCTCGTACCCCTGGCGCTGGTGGAAGGACTCCTCCTTGCAGATGCGGACCATGGCGCGGGCGTACGGGCCGTAGGAGCAGCGGCAGAGGGGGACCTGGTTGGTGATCGCCGCGCCGTCGACGAGCCAGCCGATGGCGCCGACGTCGGCCCAGGACAGGGTGGGGTAGTTGAAGATCGACGAATAGCGCTGGCGGCCCGCGTGCAGCTTGTCGAGCAGCTCGTCGCGGCTGACGCCGAGGGTCTCGGTGGCGGAGTAGAGGTAGAGGCCGTGGCCCGCCTCGTCCTGGACCTTGGCCAGGAGGATCGCCTTGCGGCGCAGGCTGGGTGCGCGCGTGATCCAGTTCGCCTCGGGCTGCATGCCGATGATCTCGGAGTGCGCGTGCTGGGCCATCTGGCGGACGAGGGTCGCGCGGTAGGCGTCCGGCATCCAGTCGCGGGGCTCGACGCGCTCGTCCGCGGCGAGCGTGGCCTCGAAGCCGGCCTCGAGGGCGGTCGGGCCGGGCCCGGGTCCCGCCGCGGCCGGCGCGGGTCGCGCCGCCTCGCCCACTGCTGTGTGCGGTGCCACTGCCGTCATCGCGGCTCCCTGGGTCGCCCGTGGTCCCTCGGCCGGTGCTCCCGACCGATCGTTCGGTTCGTTGCTTTCCATGGTGCGACCCGCGCCCGTAGGGTGTCAACACCTGTGGACAACCGGCCGCTCGCTGTGCCGGGAGGGACGAGATGGACCCGTACGAGGCTGACGACGAGGGCCGGGGGCCGGAGGACGACCCCCGGTCCGGCCGCGTGCGCGCGCCCGGGATCGGGGGCCTCTCGCGGCCCTACCGGGTGGTCGCCGCGCTCGCCCTCGGGGTGGTCGCGGTCGTCGCCGGCACCCATCTGGCCATGGTCTTCCTGCACGTGGCGCCGTCCAACACCGTCACCAAGCAGCACGGCGACGTGGTCGGCGACTGGATCTACCCGGAGTTCGAGCAGAACTGGAAGCTGTTCGCCCCCAACCCGCTCCAGCAGAACATCGCCGTGGAGGCGCGCGCGGAGGTGAAGGCGCCCGACGGGGAGCGGACGCTCACCGGGTGGGAAGGGCTCTCCGCGGAGGACGGCGCCGCCATCGACGGCAACCTGCTCCCCAGCCACACCCAGCAGAACGAACTTCGCCGCGCCTGGGACTTCTACGCCTCCACCCACGACTCCGACGACAACCGGCCCTCCGGCGGCCTGCGCAGCGAGCTCTCCGACCGCTACGTGCACCGCATCGCGCTGATGCGGCTCGCCGAGCGCGCCCCCGAGGGCGCGAAGGTGACCCAGGTGCAGCTGCGGGTGCGCACGACGAACGTCCAGCCGCCCGACTGGAGCACGGAGAAGATCGAGGCGAAGCCGTCGCTACGGCAGCTGCCGTGGTGGCCTGTCACCGCGCGGGACGCCGACCTCGGGGCCGGCCGCGCTCCCGCCGGCGCCGGGGCCCGGTCGGAGGACGCGCGATGAGGCGCTTCACGACCGCGGCCGGGCGCGCCGTCCGCACGGTCACCGCGACGGCGCTCGGGCCGTACCAGAGCGCGGTCGTCCGGATCGGCTTCGCCGGCACGTGGCTGTTCTTCCTGCTGCGCGAGCTCCCCCACCGCCACGAGCTGTACGGCCCCGGCAGCCCCTGGAACTGGGACATGGCCCAGCGGCTGATCGCGGAGAACGGGGCGTTCACCGCCCTGATGTGGTCCGACGGCCGCCTCTGGTTCGAGATCGTCTACGCCGCCGCCGTGGTCTCCAGCGCGCTGCTCCTGGTCGGCTGGCGAACCAGGACCATGTCCCTGCTGTTCATGGTCGGCGTCCTGTCCCTCCAGAACCGCGCGATCTTCATGGGCGACGGCGGTGACAACGTCATCCACCTGATGGCGATGTACCTGGTGCTGACCCGCTGCGGGCAGGTCTGGTCCCTCGACGCCCGCCGGCTGCGGCGCGACCGGCGGGCCGGGGGCGCGGGCGGCGCGCCCGCCGACCGGACGGGGCCGGTGCTGTGGGCCGTGCTCGGCGCCGTCCTCGCCGCGGTCACGCTGATGGGGTCGTTCGCCGGCTGGGGCTGGCCGCTGTTCTTCTGGGCGTTCTGGGCGGGTCAGGGGCTGTGGTGGCTCACCGGCCGCTCGCCGGCCGCCGGCAGCGGCGAGCCGCGGGCGCTGCTCGACGTCCTCGCGAACGTGCTGCACAACGCGGCTCTGCTGGTGATCATGGCGGAGGCCTGCCTGATCTACGCCACGGCCGGCTGGTACAAGGTCCAGGGCGGCCGGTGGCAGGACGGGACGGCCGTCCACTACCCGCTGCACCTTGACTACTTCTCCCCCTGGCCCGCCCTCGCGGACCTGCTGTCGGCCAGCGGTGTGATGATGCTGCTCGTCACCTACGGCACCGTCGCGGCGCAGATCGCCTTCCCGTTCACGCTGTTCAACCGGCGGGTCAAGAACGTCCTGCTCGCCGTGATGATGGTCGAGCACGCGGTGATCGCCGTCGTGCTCGGGCTACCGTTCTTCTCGCTGGCGATGATCGCGGCGGACGCGGTGTTCCTGCCGACGGGGTTCCTGCGGCGGCTGGGGGCGGGCGCCTCGCGGCTGTCCGCGGCCGTCGCGGCCAGGGTTCCGGCCCGGGTCCCGGGGCGGGGCGGGACGAAGGGCGGCGGGGAGCCCGTCGAGGCACCGGCCCGCGTTCCCTGGCCCGCCGCCGTCCCCTCCTCGTCCGCGGTCCCGGCGTCCGCGGGCGCGCGGGCGGTCGTGCCGGCCCCCGCGTCCGAGGGGGCGGGCGCGCGGAGGTCCGAGGCCGACGAGGGCCGGGGCGGCAGCGACAGTGACAGCGACCGAGGTTCCGGTCCCGGGGTGGCGGGTGACGGCGGGTCCGGGGCGGCTCTGGCGCCGGGCCGGGGCGCCGGGCGGGAGGGGCCGGCGTCGGGTCCGCCCGTACGCTGAGCGGCATGGATACGGAGGCGGGAGCGGGTCCGACGGCCGGGGCGGTCGCGCGGTGGCACGAGCGCGCCGCGGGGAGCGACGTCGTGCTCCTCGACGGCTTCCACGCCGTCAAGCACGCCGTGCGCTTCGGCGCCGGGGTGCCCGTGGCGCTCGCCGCCGACAAGCCGGCCGCGCTGGCGCTCGCCGACGACCTCGCCCCGGACGTACGGGCCGCCCTGGACGCGCTGCTGCGGGAGGTGCCCGCCGAGGTGCTGCGGGGGCTCGTGCCCCGGGTGCACCCGACGGGTGTCGCCGCGCTCGCGGTGCGGCCGTCGCGGGCGGCGAACCTGGCCGCGCTGGGAGTCGCGGGCCGTGCACCGGACCTGCCCGGCGCGCCCGGGCCTGCGGGCGCGCCGACCGCCGCGACCGGCACGGCCGCCCGCGCACCGCGCACCGCGCCCGTGGTGGTCCTCGACGAGCCGCGCAACCTCGGCAACGCGGGAGCCGTGATCCGCCTCGCGGCCGGCTTCGGGGCGGCGGGAGTGGTCACCACGGGCCCGCTCGACCCCTGGCACCCCACGGTCGTCCGCGGCGCGGCCGGGCTGCACTTCGCAACGGCCGTGGAGCGGCTGGACGTCGCCGACCTCCCGCCCGGGCCGGTGTTCGCACTGGACGCCAAAGGGGAGGACATCCGAGGGCTCACGCTGCCGGACGACGCGGTGCTCGCGTTCGGCTCGGAGCGCAGCGGGCTCTCCGCCGCGCTGCGCGACCGGGCCGACGCGCTCGTCTCGCTGCCAATGCGCCCGCAGGTCTCCAGCTACAACCTGGCCACCAGCGTGGGGATGGCGCTGTTCCACTGGAGCTGCGGGGGCACCGGTCGGGTGTGAGGCTCAGGCCTGCCGGCGCACCTCCACCACGCGGAAGCGGTCCGCGACGAAGGCGCTGTCGCACAGGGCCGCGTTGGCCGCGGGGTTGCCGCCGCTGCCGTGGAAGTCGGAGAACGCGGCCGTCTGGTTGACGTACACCCCGCCGGTGAGGTTCAGGGAGAGCTGGGCGCACTCGTCGAAGCACACCTCCTCCAGGGCGCGCTCGACCTCCGGGGAGGTCGTGTACCCGCCGACGGTCATCACGCCGTGCTCGCGGATCGTGCGGCGCAGCAGGTCCAGGGCCGCGTCCGGGGAGTCGACGGCGACGGCGAAGGAGACCGGGCCGAAGTGCTCGCTGAGGTAGGCGGCCTGCGCGTCGGGCTTCGCGCCGTCCAGCTTGACGACGACCGGGGTGCGGACGACGGCCGCGGGGAAGTCCGGATGGGCGATCTCCCGGGCGGCCAGCGCGACCTCGCCGAGGCCGGGGGCCGCCTCCACGCGGGCCTTCACGTCCGGGTTGACCAGGGCGCCGAGCAGGGCGTTCGCCCGGGCGTCGTCCCCGAGGAGGCGGTCGACGGCGGCGGCGAGGTCGGCGACCACCTCGTCGTAGGACTTCGGGCCCGACTCGGTGGTGATGCCGTCGCGGGGGACGAGCAGGTTCTGCGGGGTGGTGCACATCTGGCCGCTGTAGAGGGAGAGCGAGAAAGCCAGGTTGGCGAGCATGCCCGGGTAGTCGTCGGTGGAGTCGACGACGACCGTGTTGACGCCGGCCTTCTCCGTGTAGACCTTCGCCTGGCAGGCGTTGGCCTCCAGCCAGTCGCCGAACTCCGTCGAGCCGGTGTAGTCGACGATCCGGATCTCGGGCCGGGTGGCCAGGGTCTTCGCGAGGCCCTCGCCGGGGAGTTCGGCGGCCAGGGCGACCAGGTTCGGGTCGAAGCCGGCCTCGGCCAGCGTCTCGCGGGCGACGCGGACGGTCAGGGCTAGCGGGAGGACCGCGCGGGGGTGCGGCTTGACCAGGACCGGGTTCCCGGTGGCCAGCGACGCGAACAGGCCCGGGTAGCCGTTCCAGGTGGGGAAGGTGTTGCAGCCGATCAGCAACGCGACACCGCGGCCGACCGGGGTGAACGTCTTCGCCAGGGCGAGCGGCTCGCGCTTGCCCTGCGGCTTGGACCAGTCGGCGGCCGCGACCGTCGACGTCTGCTCGCGGTAGGCGTAGGCCACGGCCTCCAGGCCGCGGTCCTGGGCGTGCGGACCGCCGGCCTGGAGCGCCATCATGAAGGCCTGGCCGCTGGTGTGCATCACCGCGTGGGCGAACTCGTGGGTGCGGGCGCTGATCCGGGCCAGGATCTCGACGCAGACCGCGGCCCGCAGCTCGGCCCCCGCCGCCCGCCACCCCGGTGCGGCGGCCCGCATCGCGGGGAGCAGCACGTCAGGGTCGGGGTGGGGGTACTCGATGCCCAGCTCGACGCCGTACGGGGAGACCTCGCCGCCGGTCCAGGCGTCCGTCCCCGGCTGGTCGAGGTCGAAGCGGGTGCCGCGCAGGGCCTCGAAGGCGGCGAGGCCCTCCGCCGCGGCGCCCTCGCCGTACGCCTTGGGGTGCTCGGGGTGCGGCGACCAGTACGCGCGGGTCCGGATGGTCTCCAGGGCCTGCAGGAGGGTGGCGCGGTGGCGCTCGACCCAGGGGTGGGCCTCTCCGGCGGGGGATTCTGCGGTCATGGCGGGCCAACTCCTCGTCGAGCCGGGCGGGTGAGCGCGGACATCGCTAGAGTAACCGAACGATCGGTCGGGACAAGGGGGTCCGCCGAACCTGTGGACAACTCACCGGTGGAGGATCGTCGGCATGTGGACGACGAGCGGAATGTGGACAACCGACGGACGCCCGACGGGCGACCGCCGACGAACGGCGCGCGTTCGGCGGGCCCGGCGCGGGGGCGGTGCGCGATGAGCACCGCACGGCGCGACACCTACACCCCCGACTCGCTGCTCGCGGTCGCGGTGACCGTGTTCAACGAGCGCGGCTATGACGGCACCTCCATGGAGCACCTCTCGCAGGCCGCGGGGATCTCCAAGTCGTCGATCTACCACCATGTGACGGGCAAGGAGGAGCTCCTGCGGCGCGCCGTGAGCCGCGCTCTGGACGGCCTGTTCGCCGTTCTCGACGAGCCGGGAGCCGTCCAGGGGCGGGCGATCGATCAGGTCGGCTACGTCACGCGGCGAACGGTCGAGGTGCTCATGGCCGAGCTGCCCTACGTCACGTTGCTGCTGCGGGTGCGGGGCAACACCCGGACCGAGCGGTGGGCGCTGGAGCGCCGGCGGGAGTTCGACCAGCGGATAGCGGACCTGATGAAGGCCGCCGCCGCGGACGGCGATCTGCGGTCCGACGTGGACATCCGCCTGGCCACCCGCCTTCTCTTCGGCATGGTGAACTCCCTGGTGGAGTGGTACCGCCCGCACCCGGAGGGCGCCCCGGTGGACTCCACCGTCGTCGAGACGGTGGTGCGTATGGCGTTCGACGGCCTGCGGACGTGACCGAACGGAAAGGTCCAGACCATTGACCCCGGTCGTGGCCTCCCGCCGCCCTCCTGGGCATGTCCACCACATCGCAGTGCATGCTCGCCCACAGCGCGGACGGCGACGTCTGCACCTGGAAGGACAAGGCGGACGCCTTCGCGGAGGCCGGGTACCGGGTCCTGGCGATCCAGTCGAACGGCGCCGACCCCGAGGAGATCACCGCGGCGACGGCCGTGCTGCGCGACAAGGGGGTCAGGAGCGTCGCGCTCATGGGGGCCTCCAAGGGCGGCACCGGGGCACTGGTCGCCGCGGCGGACATCGAGCCCGCGGTCCACGCGGTCGTCCCGCTGTCCGCCCCGCGCGCGTACTCCGGCATGAACGCCGAGAGCGCCGTCCCGCGGCTCACCGTCCCGCTGCTCTACGTGGCGGCCGAGCTCGACGGGAAGTTCCCCGCCGACGCCGAGGCCCTGCACGCGCTGACCGCCCGGGCGCCCGAGAAGAAGCTGGAGATCGTCGCCGGCAGCCAGCACGGCGAGCCCGTCCTGGACGTCGCGGCGAACTGGAAGCTCGTCCTGGACTTCCTGGACGCGCACCCGGCCTCCTAGCGAGCGGCTTCGGGACCCGCACAGCGACGCTCACCCGGTCACCTAGGAGGCGCTTCGGCCCTGCGCCGGCCGCTCACCCGGCCTCCTCAGGGGTGGTGTTTCGCGTCCGCCCCCCGGCGAGCCCGCATCAGTGCCCCTGGTGCAGCTCCGTCTCCTCGAAGACCAGCAGCGTGCGGGTGCTGAGGATCTCCGGCATCGCCTGGAGCCGGGTCAGGACCAGTTCGCGCAGGGCGCGGTTGTCCGGGGCGTGCACCAGCAGCAGCACGTCGAAGTCGCCGCTCACCAGCGCGATGTGCGCCGCCCCCGGCAGGGCGCGCAGCTGCTCGCGGACCGTGCGCCAGGAGTTCTGGACGATCTTCAGGGTGATGTACGCGGACGCCCCCTGTCCGGCCCGCTCGTGGTCCACACGGGCGCCGAAGCCGCGGATCACGCCGTCCTCGATCAGGCGGTTGATCCGGGCGTAGGCGTTGGCGCGCGAGACGTGCACCTGGTCCGCGACGGACCGGACGGACGCCCGGCCGTCGGTCTGCAGCAGGTGCAGGATGTCGCGGTCCACGGGGTCCAGCGGGCGCGGCGGCGGGGCGGGCGGCGCCTCGGCGGGGGCCGGGGCCTGCGCCCGGGACTCGCGTCCCGCGGCCTGCTCGGGCGGTGCGGAGCGCGGCGGACCGGGCGGGGGTCCCGCGGGGGCCGGCACGGCCCCGTCCGGCAGGCGGCGGCGCGCGTGGCCCGGCTCGCGGCCGGGATCGGACGACGGGGTCCGCTCGTGACCCGGGCCCCGCTCCGGACCGGCCATTTGTTCATCCGCCATCTGGTGCCGCCTCCCCGTCATGGACGTCCTGTTCCCCTGCCGGCCTGTGCAGAACCGTTTGTCCACAGGCCGAGCCCGCCTGTAGCCAAAATGCGCGAACAACCGAACAATCGGTAGGTGAGGCGCGTCACACCCGCGCCGCATGCCGCTCCCACAAGGAGGTGTTCGTCGTGACCGTGCTGCTGCCCGACGGAAAGCCGCGCTGGAAGCCCCGTACGGACCCGGCCCCGCTGCTGCCGGACGCCGAGCCGTACGCCGTGCTCGGCACCGGGGCCGCCGCCCGGACCGACCCCGACCTCCTCGTGCGGCTCTACACCGAGGCCGTCCGCGGCCGCCGGTACAACGCGCAGGCCACCGCCCTGACGAAGCAGGGCCGGCTCGCCGTCTACCCCTCCAGCACCGGGCAGGAGGCCTGCGAGATCGCCGCCGCGCTGGTCCTGAAGGAGCGCGACTGGCTCTTCCCCAGCTACCGCGACACCCTCGCCTGCGTCGCCCGCGGCCTCGACCCGGCCGCCGCGCTGACGCTGCTCCGCGGCGACTGGCACACCGGCTACGACCCCCGCGAGCACCGCATCGCCCCCCTGTGCACCCCCCTGGCCACCCAGCTGCCGCACGCGGTGGGCCTCGCCCACGCCGCCCGCCTCAAGGGGGACGACGTGGTCGCCCTCGCCATGGTCGGCGACGGCGGCACCAGCGAGGGCGACTTCCACGAGGCGCTCAACTTCGCCGCGGTCTGGCAGGCCCCCGTCGTCTTCCTCTTGCAGAACAACGGCTTCGCGATCTCCGTCCCGCTCGCCAAGCAGACCGCCGCCCCCTCCCTGGCCCACAAGGCCGTCGGGTACGGCGTCCCCGGCCGGCTGGTCGACGGCAACGACGCGGTCGCCGTCCACGAGGTCCTGCGGGAGGCCGTGGAGCACGCCCGCGCGGGCCGCGGCCCGGTCCTCGTCGAGGCCGTCACCTACCGCCTCGACGCGCACACCAACGCCGACGACGCCACCCGCTACCGCTCGGCCGACGAGGTCGAGGCCTGGCGCCGGCACGACCCGGTCGCCCTCCTGGAGCGCGAACTGGACGCCCGCGGCCTCCTGGACGACGGCCTGCGGGACGCGGCCCGCGCGGACGCCGAGCAGATGGCCGCCCGGCTGCGCGAGCGGATGAACGCCGACCCGGTCCTCGACCCGGCCGACCTCTTCGCCCACGTCTACGCGGCGCCCACGCCCCAGCTCGCCGAGCAGGAGGCCATGCTCCGCGCGGAGTTGGCCGCGGCGGAGGAGCACGGCGGCGAGCAGGACGCGGAGGCCGGACGATGACGGTCACCACGGCCGCGGGCCCCGCCTCCGGCCGGGCCGCGAAACCCGTCACGATGGCGCACGCCCTCAACCGCGCCCTGCGCGACGCGATGGCCGCCGACCCCTCGGTCCACGTCCTCGGGGAGGACGTCGGCGCCCTCGGCGGCGTCTTCCGGGTCACCGACGGCCTCGCCGCGGAGTTCGGCGAGGACCGCTGCACGGACACCCCGCTCGCGGAGGCCGGCATCCTCGGCACGGCCGTCGGGATGGCGATGTACGGACTGCGACCGGTCGTCGAGATGCAGTTCGACGCCTTCGCCTACCCCGCCTTCGAGCAGCTGATCAGCCACGTCGCCAAGATGCGCAACCGCACCCGCGGCGCGCTCTCGCTCCCCCTCGTCGTGCGCGTCCCCTACGGCGGCGGCATCGGCGGCGTGGAGCACCACAGCGACTCCAGCGAGGCGTACTACCTGGCCACTCCCGGTCTGCACGTGGTCACCCCGGCCACCGTCGAGGACGCCTACGGCCTGCTCCGCGCGGCCATCGCCTCCGACGACCCGGTGGTCTTCCTGGAGCCGAAGCGGCTCTACTGGTCCAAGAGCGCCTGGACGCCGGAGGCCGCCGAGGTCGAGCCGATCGGCCGCGCGGTGGTCCGCAGGACCGGCCGCAGCGCCACCCTGATCACCTACGGCCCCTCGCTGCCGGTCTGCCTGGAGGCGGCCGAGGCGGCGGCGGAGGAGGGCTGGGACCTGGAGGTCGTCGACCTCCGCTCGCTGGTCCCGTTCGACGAGGAGACGGTCTGCGCGGCGGTGCGGCGCACCGGCCGGGCCGTCGTCGTGCACGAGGCGGCCGGCTTCGGCGGCCCCGGCGGCGAGATCGCCGCCCGGATCACCGAGAAGTGCTTCCACCACCTGGAGGCCCCGGTGCTGCGGGTCGCCGGGTTCGACATCCCCTACCCGCCGCCGATGCTGGAGCGGCACCACCTGCCCGGGGTCGACCGGATCCTCGACGCCGTCGCGCGCCTGCAGTGGGAGGGGGGCAACTGATGCCGCAGGTCTACGAGTTCGCCCTGCCCGACCTGGGCGAGGGCCTGACCGAGGCCACGGTCGTCACCTGGCTGGTCGAGGTGGGCGACGTCGTCGAGACGGACCAGCCGGTCGTCGAGGTCGAGACGGCGAAGGCGATGGTCGAGGTGCCGTGCCCGTACGCGGGCGTGGTCACCGCGCGCTTCGGCGAGCCGGGCGCGGAGGTGCCGGTGGGCTCACCGCTGCTCACGGTGGCGGTCGGACCGACCGCCACCGAGGACGGCGCTCCCTCCGGGGCGGCCGCCGCGGCCCCGGAGACCGAGACGTCCGGCAACGTGCTCGTCGGCTACGGCACCGGGGCCCCGGCGGCCCGCCGCCGCCGGGTGCGCGCGGCCGGCGGCCCGGGCCGGGCGGCGGGCACGGCGTCCGCCGTCGGGGCGTCCCGGACCCCGGTGGCCGTCGCGGCCGCCACCCCCGCGGGCGCGTCGGCCCCCGTTGCCGTCGCGACCGCTGCGGCAGACGCCCCCGCCCTCGGCCCCGTCGCCGTCATCTCGCCGCTCGTGCGGAAGGTCGCGCGCGACCACGGCCTAGATCTGCGGGCCCTGGCCGGCAGCGGGCCCGACGGGCTGATCCTGCGGGCCGACGTCGAGCGGGCCGTGCGGGACCGGGCGCAGGCTCCCGCGGACGCCGCGCCGCGGCCCGAGCCCGCGAGCGTCCCCGACGGCGTGACCAGGACGCCGCTGACGGGCTTCCGCGGGGTCGTCGCCGACAAGCTCTCCCGCAGCCGGCGGGAGATCCCGGACGCCACCTGCTGGGTGGACGCCGACGCCACCGAGCTGATGGCCGCCCGGGCCGCCATGAACGCCCCGGGGCTGCCGAAGGTGTCCGTCCTCGCGCTCCTCGCCCGGATCTGCGTCGCCGCCCTCGCCCGCCACCCCGAGCTGAACGCCACCGTCGACACCGAGGCCCGGGAGGTCGTCCGGTTCGACGCGGTGCACCTCGGCTTCGCCGCGCAGACCCCGCGCGGCCTCGTCGTGCCGGTGGTCCGCGACGCGCACACGCGCGACACCGAGGCGCTGACCGCCGAGTTCGCCCGGCTGACCGAGACCGCCCGCGCCGGCGCGCTGACACCCGGCCAGCTGACCGGATCCACCTTCACCCTCAACAACTACGGCGTGTTCGGCGTCGACGGCTCGACCCCGATCATCAACCACCCGGAGGCGGCGATGCTCGGCGTCGGCCGCATCGTCCCCAAACCCTGGGTGCACGAAGGTGAGCTGGCGATACGTCAGGTCGTGCAGCTCTCGCTCACGTTCGACCACCGCGTCTGCGACGGCGGGACCGCCGGCGGGTTCCTGCGCCACGTCGCCGATCTCGTCGAACGGCCCGCGCTGCTGCTGCGTTCCGTGTGATCACCTCCGCCCGCATACTCCTTGCATGACAGCAGGAGCCGCGGGCGGAGCACCGGAACCGCCGAACGCGGTGTTCGACGCCGTGGTGCTCGCCGGCGGCGCGGCCCGCCGGCTCGGCGGCGCGGACAAGCCCGGCCTGCGGGTCGGCGGCCGGGCGCTGGTCGACCGGGTGCTCGACGCCTGTGCCGGAGCCCGGACGACGGTCGTCGTCGGGGAGGCCCGCGCCACCGTCCGCCCGGTGCTCGTGACCCGCGAGTCGCCGTCCGGCAGCGGCCCTCTCGCCGCCCTGGCGGCGGGCCTGCACGCCCTCCCCCGCCCCGCCGCCGACCACGTCGTCGTCCTCTCCGCCGACCTGCCGTTCCTCGGCCGCGACACCGTCCGCCGCCTGCTCCGCGCCCTCGGCGACGGAGCCGAGGCCGCCGTCCTCACCGACCCCGGCGGGCGCGACCAGCCGCTGGTCGCGGCGTACCGCGCCGCCCCGCTCCGCGCGGCGCTCGCCGGCATCGCGCGCGCCCACGACGGCACCTGCGCGAACCTCCCCCTTCGCCTCCTCACCGAGCGACTCGTCCTCGACCGGATCCGCGATCCCGCCGCCGCATCGGCGTCGTTCGACTGCGACACCTGGGAGGATCTCGCCGCCGCCCGCGCCCGGATCAGGGAGCATGGACACGTGCTGGATGAATGGATCACCGCAGTCAAGGCCGAGCTCGGCATCGACCTCGACGTCGACACCGCGCTCCTGCTCGACCTGGCCCGCGACGCCGCCCACGGCGTCGCCCGGCCCGCCGCCCCGCTGACCACGTTCCTCGTCGGCTACGCCGCCGGCCTCTCCCGGGACGCGGGCCCCGAGGCGATCGCCGAGGCCACCCGCAAGGCGGTGGCGCTCGCGGCGCGCTGGGCGGAGGAGGCGGCGGAGCCGGCCGGCCCGACCACGCCGGCGCAGGACGCCCCCGGCGACGGACCCGACGCCCGCCCGGACGCCCGGTGAGCCCGGCGGAGCCGTGGGCCACGGCCCACGTCCCCGCCTCCGGCGACCCCGAGTTCGCGGTCGACGACGCGCTCGCCCTGGCCGACGGCCGCCACGGCGGTGGACCCGCGGACCGGCCCCCCTCCGTCCCCCCGGCCCCGACCGCCCCCGGCACCGCCACCGGGCTCCCCGAGGAGCGGACCGGCGCCGCCCCCTCCGCCGAACCCGCCCCGGCCCACCGCCACACCGCCGCCTCCTGGCCCGAGGCCCGGGCCGCCGCACTGCGCGCCGCGCGAGCCGTACGCCGCGCCCGCCCCCCGGCCCCGCGCACCGCCCCGCTCGCCGACGCCCTCGGGTCCCTGCTCGCCACTCCGCTCGCCGCCCTCGCCGACCTGCCCTCCTTCGACACCTCCGCCATGGACGGCTGGGCCGTCGCCGGACCGGGCCCCTGGTCGGTACGCGGCGACGGCGCGCTCGCGGGCCGGGCGGCGCCCGCCGCGCTGGAGGACGGCACGGCCGTCCCCATCGCCACCGGAGCCCGCAGCCCGGCCGGGGCGACCGCCGTGCTGCGCAGCGAGCACGGCCGGACCGACCCGCAGGGGCGGCTGCACCCCACCCGAACGGTGACACCCGGTCAGGACATCCGGCCGCGCGGCCAGGAATGCCGCACGGGGGACCGGCTGCTGCCCGCCGGAACCCTGGTCACGCCCGCCGTCCTCGGCCTCGCCGCCGCGGCCGGGTACGACGAACTGCCCCTGCTGCCCCGCCCCACCGTCGAGATCCTGATCCTCGGCGACGAACTCCTCGACCACGGCCTCCCGCACGACGGCCTCATCCGTGACGCGCTCGGCCCGATGCTCACCCCCTGGCTCCGCACGCTGGGCGCGGACGTGGTCTCCGTACGGCGGCTCCACGACGACGCCGCGGCCCTGCGGGAGGCGGTCACCGGCTCGACGGCCGACGTCCTGGTCACCACCGGCGGCACCGCGGCAGGGCCGGAGGACCACGTACGGCCCGTGCTGCTCGCGGCCGGAGCCGAACTCCTCGTCGACGGCGTCGCGGTGCGGCCCGGACACCCGATGCTGCTGGCCCGGATGCCCGCGGACCGCCTCCTCCTCGGCCTCCCCGGCAACCCGCTCGCCGCCGTCTCGGGACTGCTCACCCTCGGCGAGCCCGTCCTGCGGATCCTCGCCGGCCGTCCCGCCGCGGACCCGGACGCCGCTCCCCTCGCCGACGCCGTCCCGGGCCACCCGTACGACTTCCGGCTGGTCCCCGTCGTGTACCGGGGCGAGGAGGTCGTTCCGCTGCGCTACAACGGGCCCGCCATGCTGCGCGGGATCGCGGCGGCCGACGCGCTGGCGGCCGTCCCACCGGGCGGCGCGAAGCCGGGCCAGGACGTCGAACTCCTGGACCTGCCGTGGTCGTTGCCCGCGCTGTGCGCCGGAACAACCGCCTCCGCCGACCCCGATGGCACCCTCGATCTCGGTGCCCCCGAAGATGTCTCACGTTCCGAGTCCTCCCGAGAGGGCGCCCGCCGGCCCCTCGGTCCCCGCCGAGACCCCGCGGTGGATGTTTCACGTGAAACATCCGCCGACCGTGGCTCCCGCGATCCGAAGGATGTTTCACGTGAAACAGCCCGGCCATGACCTGATGGCTCGTCAAGCCGACGAGCACTCGGGCAAGGGGCAGGTCAAGCTCCCCCGGCACGCCGTCCAGGCACCGCTGCGGCAGGTGGCCCGCCGGGTCGTCATCGCGACCCTGGTCATGGTGGTCACCGTGCTGCTCGTCTATCTGGACCGGGACGGCTACAACGACAACTCCGACGGATCCGTCGACTTCCTCGACGCCGTCTACTACTCGACGGTCACCCTCTCCACCACGGGGTACGGGGACATCACGCCGGTCAGCGACTTCGCCCGGCTCATCAACGTTCTGATCATCACGCCCCTGCGCGTGCTGTTCCTGATCATCCTGGTCGGTACCACTCTCGAGGTCCTCACCGAGCGGACCCGTGAGGAGTGGCGGCTGAACCGATGGAGGAGTTCCGTGCGTGACCACACCGTCGTCGTCGGCTTCGGGACCAAGGGCCGCTCGGCGATCCTCACCCTGCTCGCCGCCGGCGTGAAGGCCGAGCAGGTGGTCGTCGTCGACCCGAGCGCCAAGGCGATCGACGCGGCGACCGCGGAGGGCTACACCGGGGTCATCGGTGACGCCACCCGCAGTGACGTCCTGCTCCGCGCCGAGCTGCAGAAGGCCCGGCAGGTCGTCATCGCGACCCAGCGGGACGACACGGCCGTCCTGGTCTCCCTGACCGCCCGCCAGCTCAACCGGGGCGCGCACATCGTCGCCTCGGTGCGGGAGGAGGAGAACGCGCCGCTGCTCAAGCAGTCCGGCGCCGACCAGGTGATCACCAGCGCGAGCGCCGCCGGCCGGCTCCTGGGGCTCTCCGTGCTCAGCCCGAGCGCGGGCACGGTCATGGAGGACCTGATCCAGCAGGGCACCGGGCTCGACCTGGTGGAACGGCCGGTGATAAAGGCCGAGGTGGGGCTGAGCGTCCGCGAGACGGGCGACCTGGTGGTCAGCGTCAAGCGCGGCCACCGGCTCCTCGGCTACGACGACCCGGCCGCCAGCCCGCTCCAGCTCACCGACCGGCTCATCACCATCGTGCGCGCCTCCCCGCCCGGCTCCCCCGGCGAGGGCCTGAAGTCGTCGGTCAAGGGCAACGTCTGGCGGCAGCAGCAGGGCTGACGGGCTCCTCCGGGCCGCAGGAGTAGCGTCGGAGGCATGTATGCCATCACGATTCCCGAGCCCGGCGGTCCCGAAGCCCTCGTCTGGGCAGAGGTCCCCGACCCCGTGCCCGGTGAGGGCGAAGTCCTCGTCGACGTCGTCGCCAGTGCGGTGAACCGCGCGGACCTGCTCCAGCGGCAGGGGTTCTACAACCCGCCGCCCGGAGCGTCCCCCTACCCCGGTCTGGAGTGCTCGGGCCGGATCGCCGCACTCGGTCCCGGCGTCAGCGGCTGGGCCGTCGGCGACGAGGTGTGCGCGCTGCTCGCGGGCGGCGGCTACGCGGAGCGGGTCGCCGTGCCCGTCGGGCAGGTGCTGCCGGTCCCCGACGGCGTCGACCTGGTGACGGCCGCGGGGCTGCCGGAGGTGGCGGCGACCGTCTGGTCGAACGTCTTCATGGTCGCCCATCTGCGCCAGGGCGAGCGTCTGCTGGTGCACGGCGGGTCCAGCGGCATCGGCACCTTGGCGATCCAGCTCGCCAAGGCGGCCGGTGCGCACGTCACGGTCACCGCCGGCAGCAAGGAGAAGCTGGAGCGGTGCGCCGAGCTCGGCGCGGACATCCTGGTCAACTACCGCGAGCAGGACTTCGTCGACTCCGGGCCCTACGACGTGATCCTCGACATCGTCGGAGCCAAGTACCTGGAGCGCAACGTCGACGCGCTCGCGGTGAACGGCCGGCTGGCGATCATCGGCCTGCAGGGCGGCGTCAAGGCCGAGCTGAACCTGGGCACGCTGCTGGGCAAGCGAGCCGCGATCACCGCGACCTCCCTGCGGGCCCGGCCGGCGTCCGAGAAGGGGGCCATCATCGCGGCGGTCCGCGAGCACGTCTGGCCGCTGGTCGCCGCGGGCCGGGTGCGGCCCGTCGTCGACCGCACCGTGCCGATGCGGGACGCGGCCGAGGGTCACCGGATCCTGGAGGAGAGCGGCCACATCGGGAAGGTGCTGCTGACCCGCTGACCCGCTGACCCGCTGACCCGGTGACCCGGAGACCCGGTGCCCCGGTGACCCGCTGACCCGCGGCCGGTCGCTCGCTGACCCGCGGCGGGCCGCCGGTGACCCGCGGCCGGTCGCCCTGTGACGGTCGGGTCCGCGTGAGGCGGCGGGGTGACCCGGAGGGGTCCGCGCGAGGCGGTCGATGCCCCGGAAGGGGCCGCACGAGGCGCCCGGTGACCCGGACGAGGGTCGCCGGGATGCCGCCCGGGGGGCCGCGTGTGACGCTGGATCGACGGCGTTCCGGCCCGCGCACCCGGGAGGGAGACCCGCGTGATGACTCCCCGTTTCCGCTCCTGGGCCGTCCTCTGCGCGCTGGTCCTGCCCCCGCTCCCGGCGCCAGGGGCGGCGGCCGACCCGCCGTCCGGCCCGGCCCCGAGGCCTGCCGCAGGCACCCTCGGGCCCCCCGCAGCCATCCCCGGGCTCCCCGCAGCCGCCCCCGGGTCCGATCCGGCCCTCCGGCGGGCCGCATCCGTTCCCCCGTCGGATCCGGCACCGCTGCCCGCCGCCGGATCCATGCCGGATGCCGTCGGGGAGGAGCGGTCGCCGAGGCCCGGCGAGTCCCTGGCGGGCAGCCGCCCCGGCGAGGGCCGCGACCGGCCGGGCCGGGAGTCCGACCCGGCCGGCCCCGCACGGACCGCCGATCCAGCGAACCCCCCGCCGTCCGCCCTGCGGCCGCCCCGCACACCGCTCCCCTCGCCCTCCCGCTCCAACGGAGCAGTCGCCGTCCCCCCGCCGACCGCCCCCGCCGACCGTCCGACGCCCGCGGCCGAGGACGTGGTCGCCGGCCCGTCCGATCCCGTCCGCTCACCCGGCCCGAGCGAGCCGTCGGCGCGCTCCGACCGGCCGAACGACCCCGCGGAGGCGGGCAGCGCCCGGCCCGAGCGCGTACCAGCACCGGACGGGAGCACGGGGACGGACCGGAATCCGAAGGCGGACCAGCCCCCCGAGCGGGCCATCGGCCTGCTGCCGCTCGGGGCCGGCATGCTCCTGATCGGCCTCGGACTCGCCGTCTACGCCGTCCGCCTGCGCCGCACCTGACCCCGGCGAAGGCTCCCCCCAGGGGACCACGGACCGCGTCCGTCCTGCGGTCCGCCCGGCGTCCCCCGCACGTACCACCGCGTCCTCCTCACGACGGATTCCGTCCTCCCGGCCTTGCCGACGGCTGGACATACTCGGTATACATACGCGGTATGTCGATCCGTCACGGTCTCCTCGCCCTCCTCGAGCGCGGTCCTCGTTACGGCTCCCAGCTGCGCACCGAGTTCGAGGCGCGCACGGGGGCCACCTGGCCGCTGAACGTCGGGCAGGTCTACACGACCCTCGCCCGGCTGGAACGGGACGGGCTGGTGACCCCGGACGGGGAGGACGCCGCGGGGCACGCGCTGTACGCGATCACCGACCACGGTCGCGACGAGCTCCGCAATTGGTACGAGCGACCCGTCGACCGCACCAGTCCGCCCCGCGACGAGCTGGCCATCAAACTCGCGATGGCCGTGGGGGCGCCCGGCGTCGACATCCGGGCTGTCATCCAGGGGCAGCGGCACCACTCCGTCAAGGCGATGCAGGACTACACGCGGCTGAAGGCACAGGTCCTGGCCGACGTCCCCGCGGACCGCGACGAGGTGGCCTGGCTGCTGGTCCTGGAGCAGCTCATCTTCCAGGCCGAGGCGGAGGCCCGCTGGCTCGACCACTGCGAGGCGCGTCTGGTGCGGCTCGCGGAGGCGGCGGCCACCGACCCCGGCGGGGCTGGAGGAGAAGAGGGGGAACCGAGGGAAACAGCGGAGGGCGGCGCGCGGCACGGGGGGCTGCGCGCCGCCGCCAAGCGCCTCGCCGCACGCAACGGCGGCCCCCGCACCGGCTGACGGGCCGACCGGTCACCGACCGACCCGACGGCCGCCGGCCGACGGCCGCCGACCCGGGAGCCGCCGACCGACGGCCGCCGACCCGGGAGCCGCCGGCCGGCAGGCCGCCCGACCCGACTCGGCCCGTGCCGGCCGTACAGCGGTCCGCCCCGCGCCCCGGCCGCAGAACCGTTTCGCCTGATCCGCACACCCACGCGCGCCGCGCCCGCCACGGTCCGACCAACCGTGCGCGGGCGGCCCGCCGCACGCTCGTCCCGACCACCGTCACAGGGGGAGACCGACCCATGTCCGAAACCGCTTCCGCACCGCCACGACCCGTGCTCGAACTCCGGTCCCTGACCCGCACGCACGGCTCCGGCACCACCGAGGTGCAGGCCCTGCGGGGTGTCGACCTCGCCGTGCACCCGGGTGAGCTCGTCGCCGTCATGGGACCCTCAGGCTCCGGCAAGTCCACCCTCCTCACGCTGGCCGGCGGGCTCGACAGCGCCACCACCGGACAGGTCCTGATCGAGGGCCAGGACATCGGCACGCTCTCCCGCAAGGACATGGCCGCGCTGCGCCGCCGCAGCGTCGGGTACGTCTTCCAGGACTACAACCTCATCCCGGCGCTGACCGCCGCCGAGAACATCGCCCTGCCCCGCGAGCTCGACGGGGTGTCGGCCCGCAAGGCGCGCAAGGAGGCGCTGGAGGCGCTGACCGAGATGGGCCTGGAGGCCGTCGCCGACCGCTTCCCCGACGAGATGTCCGGCGGCCAGCAGCAGCGGGTGGCGATCGCCCGCGCGCTGGTCGGCGACCGCCGCCTGGTCCTCGCCGACGAGCCGACCGGCGCGCTCGACTCCGAGACCGGCGAGACCGTCCTCGCCCTGCTCCGGCAGCGCTGCGACGCGGGCGCGGCCGGCGTCATGGTCACCCACGAGCCGCGCTACGCCGCCTGGGCGGACCGGGTCGTCTTCATCCGCGACGGCCTCGTCGTCGACCAGACGCTCAACCCGGCCGGCGCGGAGTCGCTCCTCGGCAGCATAGAAGGTGCCCGGTGAGCGGTCGCATCACGTCGTGGCGGGCCGCCCTGCGCATCGCCCGCAGGGACGCCGTCCGGGCCAAGGGCCGCAGCCTGCTCGTCCTCTCCATGATCGCCGTGCCCATCCTCGGGGTGAGCGCGCTCGACCTGACGCTGCGCAGTGCTGAGCTGTCCACCGTCGAGCAGCTGGAGCGAACCGTCGGCGCGGCGGACGCCCGGCTCAGCGGGAGTGGGAACGGCGGCGAGCCGCTCTACCAGAACCCGACGGACACCAACGAGCACATGCCGCCGGGGGGCTACGAGGACGGGTCGTTCACCAGCGGCCCCTCCGACGTCGCGGGCGGCATCCCGGCCGGCGCGAAGTCGGTCACCGACACGACCGGGGCCGCCAAGTTCCGCACCGAGAACGGCATCGCGCGGGGTGAGGTGCGCGAGCTGAAGGCGACGGATCCGCTCACGGACGGCCTGCTGACCCTGCTGGACGGCCGGTTCGCCCGCTCGTCCGGCGAGGTGGCGGTCACCGCGCACTTCCTGGAGGACAGCGGACTCGGTATCGGTTCGGCGTTGCGGATCCCCGACTTCGACCGCGAGTACCGGATCGTCGGGAGCTACGAACTCCCCGGCAACCTCAAGGCCGACCAGGTCGTCGCGCTGCCCGGCGACCTCGTCGCCCCGCTCCAGAAGGCCATGGACGCCCAGGGCCTCCCCGGTCCCGGCGCCTCCACCTCCTACCTCGTGGACGTGCCCGGCGCGCGGGGTTTCACGTGGAACATGGTCAAGGAGGCCAACGAGGGCGGCGCACTCGTCACCTCCCGAGCGGTCCACCTGAACCCCCCGGCCGACTCCCAGGTCCCGCTGTTCCAGGAGCCGTCGTACCAGGACTGGGGGAGCAGCGCGGCGGACGACGCCGCGGCGGTCGCCGTCCTGGCGACGATCGTCGGCCTGGCGATCCTGGAGATCTGCCTCCTCGCCGGTCCCGCCTTCGCGGTCGGCGCCCGCCGCTCGCGCCGCCAGCTCGGCCTGGTCGGCGCGAACGGCGGCGACCGCCGGCACATCCGGGCGATCGTGCTCTCCGGCGGCCTGGTCATCGGCCTCGCGGCGGCCGTCGTCGGCACCGTGCTCGGCCTGGGGCTCACGTTCGCGCTGCGGCCGCTCCTGGAGGACACGATCGGCAAACGGTTCGGGTCGTTCGACGTGCGGCCCCTCGAACTGCTCGCCATCGGCGGCCTCGCGGTCCTCACCGGCCTGCTCGCCGCCGTGGTCCCCGCGATCACCGCCTCCCGGCAGACCGTCCTCGCCTCGCTCACCGGTCGCCGGGGCGTCCGCCGGGCGAACCGGGTGCTGCCCGTCGTCGGGACGATCGCCTTCGCCCTGGGCGCGTCGCTCGCGCTCTACGGCTCGACGATGACCAGCAGCCCGATGGTCGTCGCCGGCGGCAGCGCCCTCGCCGAGCTGGGCGTCGTCGCGCTGACGCCCACGCTGGTCGGCCTCTTCGGCCGGGCCGGCCGCTGGCTCCCACTGTCCCCGCGCCTGGCGCTGCGCGACGCGGTCCGCAACCGCGGGCGTACGGCGCCCGCGGTCGCCGCCGTGCTCGCCGCCGTCGCGGGCACGGTCGCGGTGGCCACGTACCAGGCCAGCAGCGACGCCCAGGCGCGGGCCGAGTACACCGCCCAGCTGCCGGCGGGCGCCTCGTACCTCCTCAGCCAGGAGGGCGGCGGCCGGAAGGTTCCCGCCCTGCGGGAGGCGGTCTCCGAGACGTTCCCGGTGGCGGTCAGAGCGGACGTCGACCGCTTGGTCGTCGGGAACAGGAACTGCGAGGACCACTCGGAGGCCAAGGGCTGCGGGGTGGCGGAGCTGATCGTTCCCAAGGCGAACGAGTGCCCGCTGTACACGGAGGAGGCCCAGAAGTTCACCCCGGAGGAGAACCGCCGCCTCAGCAAGGACTGGCGCTGCGAGGACTCCGGACCGTCCGCGCAGTCGGAGGTCTTCGTCGGGGACGACAAGCTCCTGAAGGTGCTCGGGATCGAGGACGAGGGCGCGGCGCGGGCGTTGCGTGAGGGCAGGCCCGTGGTCCTCGACCGGCGCCTGGCGCAGGACGGCAGGATGAGCCTGCGGATCATCGCGGACAGCGCGGCCTACTACGACGCGATGGAGAAGGCCGGCGAGGACGTCGACGTCGACACCCTGCCCGGGGCCACGGTGCGGACGTTCTCCGCGCACGTCACCGAGCGGAGCGTGCAGAACTGGGGCGTGAAGGTGATCATGCCGGAGCAGGCGGTGGCCCGGGCCGCGGACAGCGGCCTGATGACGGCGTCCTACGGCGCCTACTTCACCACCGAGGCCACGCCGACCGGCGCCCAGACGCAGAAGGTCGAGGGGGCGATCGACAGGCTCGGCACCGAGGCCAGCCTCTACACCGAGCGCGGGTTCACCGAGCGCCCCGACATCGTCCTGCTCGCGCTGGCGCTCTTCGCCGGTGTGATCACGATCGGGGCGGCGGGGATCGCCACGGGCCTCGCCCAGGCGGACGCCGAGGCCGACCTCAGGACGCTGGCCGCGGTCGGTGCGCCCCCGCGGGTGCGCAGGACGCTCAGCGGCTTCCAGTGCGGGGTGGTCGCGCTGATGGGCGTGGTGCTCGGCTCCGCGGCGGGGGTGCTGCCGGCGATCGGCCTGCGGCTCTCCGACCGGCGGGCGCAGCAGGAGTTCGTCGACCGGGCGATGAACGAGGGCTGGGGCGGGGACTTCACCGCTCCGTACGTCCCCGTCGTGATCCCCTGGGAGACCCTCGGCATCCTGCTGATCGCCGTCCCCCTCGGGGCCACCCTGCTCGCCGCGGTGGTCACCCGCTCCCAGAGCGCGCTGGTCCGCAGGGACGCGTGACCGGCCGACGGCGGCAGGGGACGGGCGGGACGTCCCACCGCTGATGTGCCCCCTTCGCACGGTGGATCACCGTGTGCAGGGGGCACACCCATGTCAGGGGCGGGTGTGCGAGACAATGGCGGCATGGAGATGCCGAGGAACGAACGGTCGCAGGAGAGTCCCCAGATCCTGGTGCTGGGCCAGGACGGAATGGCGCTCGGCGGCGGAGGCGACGACGACCCCCGCGAGGTCCCGGTGACAGACATGGTGGAACAGCCGGCGAAGGTCATGCGGATCGGCAGCATGATCAAGCAGCTGCTCGAAGAGGTACGGCAGGCTCCCCTGGACGAGGCGAGCCGGGTGCGGCTCAAGGAGATCCACGCCAGCTCGGTCAAGGAGCTGGAGGACGGCCTCGCCCCCGAACTGGTCGAGGAGTTGGAGCGGCTCTCGCTCCCCTTCACGGACGAGGCGATCCCCTCCGACGCGGAACTGCGGATCGCGCAGGCGCAGTTGGTCGGCTGGCTCGAGGGCCTCTTCCACGGCATCCAGACCGCGCTGTTCGCCCAGCAGATGGCCGCCCGTGCCCAGCTGGAGCAGATGCGCCGCGCCCTCCCCCCGGGCGCCGGCGGCGAGGACGACGACGAGAACACCCACGGCCCCGCCCACCGCTCGGGCGGCCCCTACCTCTAGGCCCCCTCCCAGGACCCGGGCGCACTCACCACGGACGTTTCACGTGAAACATCGCGTTTCACGTGAAACATCACGCGCGCCCGGTCCGGGTGTTTCACGTGAAACACTCCGCAGCCGTCAGTTCGGGTAACCCGTCGAGACGTACAGCGTGATGGTGTCCTCGGGGTCGAAGTCCTCACCCGCGGCGGGCACCTGCTTCATGACCGCGCCCTTGCCGAAGATGTTGTCCGGCATCGGCAGGACCTTCTTCGACCAGCGGGCGGCCTGGATGCAGTCCTGGACCGAGTCGATGTAGCTGTACTGGAAGTTCGGCATCTGGAGCTTGGTCTCGTCGTCGAAGGACTCCCGCGCGTCCGTGCACTTCTCCGCGTCGATCGTCTTGGAGGTGTCGGGTCCCTTGTAGCCGTTCTTCGTGGCGCTGGCGGACGGCTTCGCGTCGCCGCCCGCCCGCTTGCCTTCGTCGCCGTTCGAGAGATAGGCGACCAGTCCGCCGATCGCGGCCAGGGCGACGACGGCCGCGGTGACGATCAGCGGGACGTTCCGCTTGCCACCGCCGGACGACGGGCCGGGGTGCTGGGGGGAGAGGTTGTACGGCTGCGTCTGGCCGTAGCCCTGCTGCGGTGCCGTCGGGTAGCCGCCCTGCTGCGGGTAGCCGTAGCCCTGGTGCTGCTGGAGGTGGGCGGGTTGCGGCGTCGGTGCGCCGTACGGGCCCGGCTGGTAGGGCGTCTGCACCGGACCGGAGGGCGGCGGGGTGTGCTGGTCGATCGGCGGGAAGACGGTGGAACCGATGCCGGCGCCCGCCTGCGGCGAGGGGCCCGCGATGATGTGCGGTGCGGCCGGCTGCAGGGACGCCGCGACCCGCAGGCACTCGTCGCGCATCGCCTCGGCGGTCGGGAAGCGCTCGTTCGGGTTCTTCCGCAGCGCCCGGGCGACGAGCGCGTCCACGGCCGGCGGCAGCGCCTGGTTCACCGACGACGGGGCGACCGGCGCCTCCTGCACGTGCGCGTAGGCGATGGCGAGCGGTGAGTCCGCGTCGAAGGGGAGCCGGCCGGTGACGAGCTGGAACAGCATGATGCCGACCGAGTAGAGGTCGGAACGGGCGTCGACCCCGCGCCCCAGCGCCTGCTCGGGGGAGAGGTACTGGGGGGTGCCGACGACCATGCCGGTCTGCGTCATGGAGGTGACCCCGGACTGCATGGCGCGGGCGATGCCGAAGTCCATCACCTTCACCACGTCGCGCCGGGTCATCATCACGTTGCCGGGCTTGATGTCCCGGTGGACGAGCCCCACCTCGTGGCTGATCTCCAGCGCGGCCAGCACGTCCGCCGTGATCCGCAGCGCCTTGTCGGCGGGCATCGCGCCCTGCCGGCGCACGTCGGCGTCGAGCACGGAGCCGAGCGGCTGCCCCTCGACGTACTCCATGACGATGTACGGCATCGGGGCGCCGCCGTCGTCGTCCAGTGCGCTCTCGCCGGTGTCGAAGACGGTCACGATGTTGGGGTGGGACAGCTTCGCGACGGCCTGCGCCTCGCGGCGGAACCGCTCGCGGAAGGCTGCCTCGCGCCCGAGCTCGGAGTGGAGCGTCTTGATGGCGACCTGGCGGTCGAGCACCCGGTCGTGCGCCAGGTGGACGGAGGCCATGCCGCCGGTGCCGAGCAGGTCGAGCAGCCGGTAGCGGCCGCCCGCCAGGGAGCGCCCCGTGAATCCGCCGTCCTGGCTCATGTTCCGTCCCGTCCCCCGCCGGCGCGGTGATCTGCCGATATGACGCCCAAGTCTGCCGGAGGCGCCGAACACGTCAAGCCGCATGCCCGTTCCGTGACCGTACGCGGGGCAAGCGTCCTCCAAGCGTTACGGAGAATGCACCGGTAACACACAGAATTTGCCACGGCGGCCGCGGGCCGGGTTGGATGGCCGGTCGTTCCCGAACCCGGACCGCCCCTGGATGCCTGTAGCGTGACCTGGCGGAGCACCGTGACAACCACCGCGACGACCACCGGGATCACCAGGAACCGGGGCGTTCCGCTCGCGGAGAGATACGACGGCGAGGACTGATGGCACAGCAGCACGCCCACGATCCGTCCGACCCCGGGGCGAATGGCGGCGGCATGTCTGACGCGCCGGAGTACTGGGGCAACAACGGACTGGTCGGCGACGGACGGTACCGGCTGACGCGCAGGATCGGGCGCGGCGGCATGGCGGAGGTGTTCGCCGCCGAGGACCTGCGCCTCGGCCGGGTGGTCGCCGTGAAGTTGCTCCGCTCCGACCTCGCCGAGGACGCGACGTCCAAGGCGCGCTTCACGCGCGAGGCGCAGTCGGTCGCCGGGCTCAACCACCACGCGGTGGTCGCGGTCTACGACTCCGGCGAGGACCGGATCGGCCCCAACATGGTGCCGTACATCGTGATGGAGCTGGTCGAGGGCCGCACCATCCGCGACCTGCTGCAGACCGCGGAGCCGCCGGGCCCCGAGCAGTCCCTGATCATCACCTCCGGGGTACTCGAAGCGCTGGCCTACAGCCACCAGCACGGCATCGTCCACCGCGACATCAAGCCCGCGAACGTCATCATCACCAACTCCGGCGCCGTCAAGGTGATGGACTTCGGCATCGCGCGCGCCCTGCACGGCGTGCAGTCGACGATGACCCAGACCGGCATGGTCATGGGCACCCCGCAGTACCTCTCCCCCGAGCAGGCGCTCGGCAAGGCCGTCGACCACCGCAGCGACCTCTACGCGACCGGCTGCCTGCTGTACGAACTGCTCACCGGACGGCCGCCGTTCACCGGTGAGACCCCCCTCGCGGTGGTCTACCAGCACGTGCAGGACCTGCCCGTCCCGCCGTCGGAGACCTCCGAGGTGACCCCGCCGGAGCTGGACGGCCTGGTCATGCGCTCGCTGGCCAAGGACCCCGACGACCGGTTCCAGACCGCCGAGGAGATGCGCGGCCTGGTTCAGTACGGCCTGCAGATGATGCAGGAGCAGGGCAGCCACACCGGCACGTGGAACACCGGCCCCATCGGCAACGAGGGCATGACGCCCGCCATGGGCATGGCCTCGGTGGCGGGCGCGGGGCTCGCCGGCTCCACGGCCTTCGACGCGACCGCGCACAACGGCGGCATGATCCCGCCGATCGACCCGGACGACGGCGGCTACGGCGGCTACTCCGACGGTGACGACGGCGAACGCCGGCGCGGACCGCTGATGTGGATCCTGGCGGCGCTCGCGGTCGTCCTGATCGGCGCGGGTGTCGTGTACGCGATGTCGGGCAATGGCGACGGCACGAGCGGCGACGACCCCAGCGACCAGACCTCGACCAGCAGCACGGCCCCGGACAAGAGCGACGACCCGTCCGGCAAGCCGAGCAAGGGCGGCACCGACGGCGGCGCCACGGGCGGTACGTCGACCACCGGCGGCGGTGGCTCCGACTCCGGCGGATCGACCGGTGACACGACGGGTGGCACCGACGGCGGAGGCACGGACGCCGGCGGCACGGACGGGGGCGGCACCGACGCGGGCGGCACGGATGCCGGTGGCACGGATGCCGGTGGCACGGACGCCGGTGGTACCGACGCGGGCGGTACCGACGCGGGTGGTACGGATGCCGGTGGTACCGACGCGGGCGGCACGGACGCGGGCGGCACGGATGCCGGTGGCACGGACGCCGGCGGTACGGATGCCGGCGGTACGGATGCCGGTGGTACCGACGCGGGCGGTACGGATGCCGGTGGTACGGATGCCGGTGGTACCGACGCGGGCGGTACGGACGCGGGTGGTACCGACGCGGGCGGCACCGACGCCGGCGGCGCGGATGCCGGTGGCGCCGACACGGGCGCCACGACCGAGGGCGCCGCGGCGGGCACCACCCCCTGACCCCACCCCTCACTCGGCGAAGGCCGCCTCCACCGCCTCGTACTCCTTCGTCCACCACACCACCAGGGCCGACGCAGCGGGAATCTGCGCGTCGGCCCTGCGGTCGTGCCGCAGGTAGCGCCACCGGAGCATCCAGAAGTCGTTGAGCCGCTCCCACCACACCCGGTGCACGGCCGCCGCCAGCTCCGCGCCGTCGGCCCCGGCGGCCCGCCGGTAGGCGCCCGCGTAGGCGCGCACCTTCTCCAGGTCGAGCGCCCCCGACGGCCGCAGGAAGAAGATCGCCGCGGCCCGTACCGCCTCCTCCGCGCGCGGCCCGTCCGCCAGCCGGTCCCAGTCGACGACGGCGACGGGCCGGGTGCCCCGGTAGAGCAGGTTGAGCGGATGGAAGTCCCCGTGCACCCAGCCCGTCGCCCCGCCGGGCGGCGGCCTGCGGTGGCCGTGCGCGTCGAGCAGCCGGAGCCGCTCGGTCAGCCGCTGCTCGGCGAGCGCGTCGAAGGCGTCGTACGGTCCGGCGCCGCGGGCCAGCGGCAGCAGCAGCTCGATCAGGCCGCGGGTCTCGGCCGGATCGGCGCTGGGGTGCTCGCCGGCCGGTGCGCCCATCACCCGCGCCAGGCAGGCGTGGACGAACCCGAGCAGCGCGCCGAGCGTCCGCGACTGGGCCGCGGTGAGCTGCGCCCCCTGCCGGTGCCGGCCCTCGACCCACGGGTGCAGCGCGTAGCAGCGGCCGTCCACGACGGTGACGGTGCCGCCGGCGGCGTCCGACAGCGGCGCGGCGACCGGGACACCGAGCTCCGCGAGGCGCCGCACGGCCCGGTGCCGCCGGACGACGGCCGCGCTGTCGCCGTCGAGATGGTGCTTGAGGAAGTAGCGGCCGCCGGCGGTGTCGACGCGGTAGCCCCGGTTGAGGAGCCCCTGGGCGACGGGGACGCAGCCGAGGGGCTCGCCCACGCCGTAGCCGCGCAGCAAGGCCCGCAGGGGCGGCGTGTCGGAGGGGGGACGGGGGCGCGGGGGGAGCGCGAGGAGCGCAGAGGTGGTCAGAGGTGGTGCGTCGGAGCGCGGCACGCGCCAGATGCTAGAGGACGCGCTCCGCATCCGGCCCCGGCGTGCGCCCGGCGGTCGGAGGCAGGGGCCGCAGCCGGTGCGCCTCGCCGAACTCGGGGGTGAGCCACAGGTACACCGGGTCGTAGCTCTCGTCGTCCACCCCGTGCGGGAGCGGGCCGAGCAGGGCGCTCTCGGCGGGGGCGGCGCCGTCGCGCACGAGCCGGCAGGTGCCGATGACGTGGGCGGTCCACAGGTCGTCGAGGCCGTGGCCGGTGCGGTCGGGGGCCGCGATGCCGTCCGCCACGGCCGGGGTCATGTTGTCGGCGGCGTACGCGACGACGGCGCCGGAGAGCGCCTGGTGGTGCCCGCCGCCGCGGTGCATCCGGATCAGCACGCGGCCGTCGACGACGGCGTGCCGGGCGAGCGCCAGATAGGGCATCGCCCGGAGGCTGGCGGACACGCGGCCGTGCGGGACCCGGCTCAGCAGGTCGATCGCGCGGAGTTCGTCGATGGGCATGTTCCCACCCTGCGCCGGGGCCTCTTCGGACCGCCAGGGGAGCCCGCCCCGGACGATCGGGACGAAGGTCCCGGTCAGCGCGGTCGCTCGGACTGGATCCGGGCGATGTACGCCGCGGCCTGCGAGCGGCGCTCCATGCCGAGCTTGGACAGCAGCGAGGAGACGTAGTTCTTGATCGTCTTCTCCGCCAGGTGCAGCCGCTCGCCGATGACCCGGTTGGTCAGGCCCTCGCCGATGAGGTCCAGGATCCTGCGCTCCTGCTCGGTGAGGTGGGCGAGCTTGTCGTCGCCCTTCGGGCTGTTGCCGTCGCGCAGCCGCTGGAGCACCTGGGCGGTCGCCACCGGGTCGAGCAGGGACTTGCCGGAGGCGACGTCGCGGACCGCGTCGATCAGCTCCGTGCCGCGGATCGCCTTCAGGACGTAACCCGAGGCGCCCGCCATGATCGCGTCGAAGAGTGCCTCGTCGTCGGCGAACGAGGTGAGCATGAGGCACTTGACGGACTCGTCGCGGGAACGGATCTCCCGGCACACCTCCACCCCGCTGCCGTCCGGGAGCCGGACGTCGAGCACGGCGACGTCGGGCCGGGTGGCGGGGATGCGGACCAGCGCGTCCGCGGCCGTCCCCGCCTCGCCGACGACCTCGATGTCGTCCTCGACGGAGAGCAGCTCGTGCACACCCCGCCGGACTACTTCGTGGTCGTCGAGGAGGAATACCTGGATTTTTCCTTCTTCGCGCACGTTTGCAGTCTCACACACGAACCCTTCCCGTGCCCGGGGTGCGAGGGATAACGTGCCGGTGTCCCGGGCCCCTGCAAGGCTGTGACCAGTGGTTGTCGTCCCCGACCGCTTCAGATTCCGCGGAATTACTTGGAAATCCAAGCAAAATCGCAGGTCAGAAGGGTTTCACGGATGCGGCGAGCACTGGGTAACGTGCGGTTGTGCAGGGCGCTCGCCGGGGCACCTGTCACGCCTGTACTCCGCTTCACGCACCCACCCCTGTGCGCGGGCGCGGGGCGACGGGCGAGCCGCACTGGCCGCCGGCGAACCCGGGGGCCGGACCGACGGAGGAGCACACGTGACCGTGGAAAGCACTGCCGCAGCAGCGCGCAAGCCGCGTCGCAGCAGTAGCACCAGCACTGCCGGGAAGCGCGCCTCGGGCGCCGCCCGCGCCCGGAAGGCCGCCCCTTCCGACCCGGACCTCGTCCAGCTGCTCACCCCCGAGGGCGAGCGCGTCGAGCACCCGGACTACTCCGTCGACCTGAGCGAGCAGGAGCTGCGCGGTCTCTACCGCGACATGGTCCTCACCCGCCGGTTCGACGCCGAGGCGACCGCCCTCCAGCGCCAGGGCGAGCTGGGCCTGTGGGCCTCGCTGCTCGGCCAGGAGGCCGCCCAGATCGGCTCCGGCCGGGCCACCCGGCCCGACGACTACGTCTTCCCGACCTACCGCGAGCACGGCGTGGCCTGGTGCCGGGGCGTCGACCCGACGAACCTGCTCGGAATGTTCCGGGGCGTGAACCACGGCGGCTGGGACCCCAACTCGAACAACTTCCACCTCTACACGATCGTCATCGGCTCGCAGACCCTGCACGCCACCGGCTACGCGATGGGGGTCGCCAAGGACGGCGCCGACAGCGCGGTCATCGCCTACTTCGGCGACGGCGCCTCCAGCCAGGGCGACGTGGCGGAGTCGTTCACCTTCTCGGCCGTCTACAACGCGCCGGTGGTGTTCTTCTGCCAGAACAACCAGTGGGCGATCAGCGAGCCCACCGAGAAGCAGACCCGCGTCCCCCTCTACCAGCGCGCCCAGGGCTACGGCTTCCCCGGCGTGCGGGTCGACGGCAACGACGTCCTCGCCTGCCTGGCCGTCACCCGGCACGCCCTGGAGCGGGCCCGGCGCGGCGAGGGCCCGATGCTGGTCGAGGCCTTCACCTACCGGATGGGCGCGCACACCACCTCCGACGACCCGACGAAGTACCGGGCGGACGAGGAGCGGGCGGCCTGGGAGGCCAAGGACCCGATCCTGCGGATGCGGACCTACCTGGAGAAGGCAGGGCTCGCGGACGCCGCCTTCTTCGAGGAGCTGGAGGCCGAGAGCGAGGCGCTCGGCAAGCGGGTCCGCGAGACGGTCCGGGCCATGCCCGACCCCGACCTGATGGCGATCTTCGAGAACGTCTACGCGGACGGCAGCGCCCTCGTCGACGAGGAGCGCGCCCAGTTCGCCGCCTACCAGGCCTCCTTCGAGGGCTCCGCCGAAGGGGGCAACTGACCATGGCCACCACCACGATGACGATCGCCAAGGCGCTCAACGAGTCCCTGCGGCACGCCATGGACAGCGACCCCAAGGTCCTCGTCATGGGCGAGGACGTCGGCAAGCTCGGCGGCGTCTTCCGCATCACCGACGGGCTGCAGAAGGACTTCGGCGAGGAGCGGGTCATCGACACCCCGCTCGCCGAGTCCGGCATCGTCGGCACCGCGATCGGCCTGGCCCTGCGCGGCTACCGTCCGGTCGTGGAGATCCAGTTCGACGGGTTCGTCTTCCCCGCCTACGACCAGATCGTCACCCAGCTCGCGAAGATGCACGCCCGTGCGCTCGGCAAGATCAAGCTGCCGGTCGTCGTGCGCATCCCCTACGGCGGCGGTATCGGCGCGGTCGAGCACCACAGCGAGTCGCCGGAGACGCTGTTCGCGCACGTCCCGGGTCTGAAGGTGGTCTCGCCCGCCAACCCGGCGGACGCCTACTGGATGCTCCAGCAGGCCGTCCTCAGCGACGACCCGGTGATCTTCTTCGAGCCCAAGCGCCGCTACTGGGACAAGGGCGAGGTCGATGTGGAGGCCATCCCCTCCTCCCTGCACGAGGCCAAGGTCGTCCGCGAGGGCACGGACCTCACCCTCGTCGCCTACGGGCCGATGGTGAAGGTGTGCCTGGAGGCGGCGGCCGCCGCCGCCGAGGAGGGGGAGTCGGTCGAGGTCCTCGACCTGCGGTCGATGTCCCCGATCGACTTCGACGCGATCCAGGCCTCCGCCGAGCGCACCCGCCGGATCGTCGTGGTGCACGAGGCCCCGGTCTTCCTGGGCACGGGCGCGGAGATCGCCGCCCGGATCACCGAGCGGTGCTTCTACCACCTGGAGGCCCCCGTGCTGCGGGTCGGCGGCTACCACGCCCCGTACCCGCCCGCGCGGCTCGAGGAGGAGTACCTGCCGGGGCTCGACCGGGTCCTCGATGCCGTCGACCGCTCGCTGGCGTACTGAGGGGTGCCGAGACCATGACTACTGATGCCACCGCGGTGCGCTACCGCGAGTTCAAGATGCCGGACGTCGGCGAGGGCCTGACCGAGGCCGAGATCCTCAAGTGGTTCGTCCGGCCCGGCGACACGGTCACCGACGGCCAGGTCGTCTGCGAGGTGGAGACGGCCAAGGCGGCCGTCGAGCTGCCCATCCCCTACGACGGCGTGGTCCACGAGCTGCGGTTCGAGGAGGGGACGACGGTTGACGTCGGCACTTCGATCATCACCGTCGACGTGGGCGGCCCCGACGCCGCCGTCGAGCCCGCCGCGCAGGCCGTCGTCCCGACGGAGCCGGGGGAGCCCGCGGCCCCCGCCCGCACCCCGGTGCTCGTCGGCTACGGCGTGGCCGAGGCCTCCACCAAGCGCCGGGCCCGCAAGCAGGGCGACGGCGCCGCGCAGCCCGCCGCCGCGGCCGTGCAGGGCGAGCTGAACGGCCGCACGCCCGCGCCGGCCGCCCAGGCCCCGGCCCCGGCCGCGGCACCGGTCGAGCCCGCGCCCGTCGCCGCCGGCATAGGGCGACCGCTGGCCAAGCCCCCCGTGCGGAAGCTCGCAAAGGACCTCGGGATCGACCTGGCGACGGTCACCCCGACCGGCCCCGACGGCATCGTCACCCGTGAGGACGTGCACGCGGCCCTGGCGTCCCGGCAGTCCGCCGCCGATGTTTCACGTGAAACGGACGAACCCGCCATCTCGGTCGCAGCCGATGTTTCACGTGAAACACGCGAACCGGCCGCGGCGGATGTTTCACGTGAAACACGCGTCCCGGTCAAGGGCGTGCGCAAGGCCACCGCAGCCGCGATGGTCGGCTCCGCCTTCACCGCGCCGCACGTCACCGAGTTCGTCACCGTCGACGTCACCCGCACCATGAAGCTGGTCGCGGAGCTCAAGGAGGACCGGGCCTTCGACGGTCTGCGGGTGAACCCGCTGCTGCTCGTCGCCAAGGCCCTGCTCGTCGCGATCCGCCGCAACCCGGAGATCAACGCGGCCTGGGACGAGGCGAACCAGGAGATCGTGCTCAAGCACTACGTGAACCTGGGCATCGCCGCGGCCACCCCCCGCGGGCTGCTCGTCCCGAACATCAAGGACGCGCACGCCAAGACGCTGCCGGAGCTGGCCGCTTCGCTCGGCGAGCTGGTCGCCACGGCCCGGGAGGGGAAGACCTCGCCGGCGGCGATGCAGGGCGGCACGGTGACCATCACCAACGTCGGCGTCTTCGGCGTCGACACCGGGACGCCGATCCTGAACCCCGGCGAGTCGGCGATCCTCGCGGTCGGTGCGATCAGGCTCCAGCCGTGGGTGCACAAGGGCAAGGTCAGGCCCCGGCAGGTCACCACCCTCGCCCTGTCCTTCGACCACCGCCTGGTGGACGGCGAACTGGGCTCCAAGGTGCTTGCCGACACGGCGGCGATCCTGGAGCGCCCGAAGCGCCTGCTCAGCTGGTCCTGAGCGGAATCTCCCGAGGGGGCCCGGACGGTACGACGTCCGGGCCCCCTCGGGGTTCACGGCGGTCCCGACCCCAGCAGCGTGAACGCCCCGTAGAGCGCCGATCCCACCGCCGCCGCTCCGACGACCGCGTACGCGCGGCGCAGGGGGCCGCCGGCGAGGGCGAGCGCGGGCGGGATCAGCAGGGGGAACGCCGGCATCATCAGCCGGGGCCGGGAGCCGAAGTAGCCAGCCCCGATCAGCGAGACCGCGACCACGGCGAGGGTGTACGCGAGCACCGGCAGCGGCGGCCGGGTGCGGACGACAAGCACGAGCAGCCACCCGAGCAGGGCGAGGGCCGCCAGCAGCCCCAGCATGGCGGGCAGCGGCAGGCCGAGCACGAAACGGCCGAGCGAGACGCCGAAGTCGATGCTGTTGCCCCAGGAGGCCTGCACGTCGAAGTAGGCCCTCGGGCCGCCCTCGCGGACCGCGACGAAGACCACGTAGCCCAGCCAGCCCGCCGGGGCCAGGCAGACGCCGGCGAGCACGCGCCACGGCAGCCGTTCGCGCCACGGCAGATCACGGCCGGTCAACACCTGGTGAACGGCGGTCAGGGCGAGCGCGGCGATCAGCGCGGCCGCCGTCGGCCGGGTGAGGCCCGCAAGGGCGCACAGCAGACCGGCGGCGAGCCACCGCCGGGTGAGCACGGCGTGGAGGGACCAGGCGGCGAGTGCGGTGAAGAGCGTCTCGGTGTAGGCCATCGACTGGACGAAGGCCGTCGGGTACGCCCCCCACAGGGCCGCGAGCAGCACCCCCGCGCGACGGCCGTGCAGACGCGCCCCGACGGCGAAGATCCCCCAGGCGGCGGCGAGCGCCGCGAGGTGCCCGACGAGCAGCCCCGCGCCGCCGTAGGAGAGGCCGAGCCACGACAGGGCACGCTCCAGGAGCGGGAGCAGCGGGAAGAACGCCAGGTCGGAGTGGACCGAGCCGTCGGGGAGGGTGACGGTGTAGCCGTAGCCGTCCGCGGCGATCCGCTGGTACCAGACCGCGTCCCACCGGCCGTGCAGCCGGAAACCGCCGTCCTTCCCGGTGGCCAGGGAGGCGGCGGCGAGGACCAGCAGGCCGAGCGCTCGCACGGCGGCGTAGGCGAGCAGGGCGGGGGCGGCCGCGCGGGCGGCCGCCCGCAGCCGGTCCCGCCGGCGCGTTCGGTCCGCGGGGTCCGCGGGGCGCGCCGGCACGCCGACGGCCCCGGTACCGGGATCGGTGCCGGGGCCGTGCGGGGTTCCGGAGGACGCTGCGGTGGCCGACATGGGTCCGATTATCGCGAGCGCTCCGCGACGGTCGGCCCGGTGGGTGCCGCGACGGCTACGGCGCGGTCCTGAAGGCGTGGTCCAGGAGCTTCGTGGCGTCCGGGAAGCGCTTCTCCGAGGTGGAGGCGAGCAGGACGCCGGTGATCGTGCGGTCGCCGCGCTTGGCGGCGAACATCAGGCAGTAGCCCGAGGCGGGGCCCGACCCGGTCTTCAGGCCGATGGCGCCCCGGTAGGTGCTGAGCAGCTTGTTGGTGTTGTACCAGGTGTAGGTGCGGATCCGGCCGTTGCTGGCCGTGGCCTTCGCGACGTACGACTGGTCGTCGGCGACCGCCTTGAAGGTCGGGCTCTTCAGGACGTCGCGGGCCAGCTTGGTGAGGTCCTTGGGCGTGGAGTAGTTGCTGCCGTTGGAGATGCCGTCGAACGAGTCGTACTTGGTGCTCGTCATCCCGAGCGTCTTGGCCCGCGCGTTCATCTTGGCGACGAAGGACTTGGTGCGCGCGGCGGTGGTCGAACCGGTGCCGAAGGTGTCGGCGAGCGCGTAGGCCGCGTCGCAGCCGGAGGGGAGCAGCATCGCGCTGAGCAGCTGACGGACGGTGAGCTTGTCGCCGACCTTCAGGTACGCGCTGCTGGCGTTCTTCTGCCAGATGCGGTCGACGTAGGCCTGCTTGATCGTGATCTTCTTGCTGAGGTTCAGGCCCTTGGCGTTGAGCACGACGTCGGCGGTCATCACCTTGGTGAGGCTCGCCATCGAGCGCTTCGTGGTGGAGCCCTTGGAGAAGAGCGCCCGTCCGGTGCCCGCGTCGACCATGTACGCGCCCCGGGCGGTGACCGTCGGCGCGGCCGCCTGGGCAGGCACCGACAGGAGCGGGACGGACAGCACGACGCCGGTCGTCAGCGTGGCGACGGCGGTTCTGCGGACCCGGGTGCCGTGTATCAAGATGAACGCTCCGAATATGCGAAATGCCCGAATTGAGCGCCGCATCGGTGTGGCGCCTGAAAGGGAGACGCCTCGCGGGCGCAAAAGGATGCACGCGAGCGGCGACAGAATCAGGCGGCCGCGCGCCCCCATCCGCCATCCGGACGCCCCTTCGCATGCGTACCGCTTGTATCTAAGCTGTGCGCATGCCGTCAGCCCCCGCCCCGCCCGCCGCAGTACGCGTCTACTCGCACATCAAGGAGGCGGTCCTCGACCGCCGCTACGAGGGCGGCACGCTGCTCACCGAGGGCGGTCTCGCCGAGGCGGTGGGGGTGTCGAGGACGCCGGTGCGCGAGGCGCTCCTGCGCCTGGAGGTCGAAGGGCTGATCAAGCTCTACCCCAAGAAGGGCGCCCTGGTCCTCGCCGTCTCCGCGCAGGAGATATCCGACGTCGTCGAGACGCGGCTGCTCGTCGAGGAGTTCGCGGTCCGCAAGGTGGTCCCCGCGCCCCCGCCCCACCTGGTCCCGCGGCTCACCGAACTCCTGGCGAAGCAGCGCGCACAGGCCGAGGCCGGGGAACTCGCCGAGTGCGCCGTCACCGACCGGTGCTTCCACGCCGAGATCGTCCGCGCCGCCGGGAACGAGATCCTCTCCCGGCTCTACGACCAGCTCCGCGACCGCCAACTCCGCATGGGAGTGGCGCTGATGCACGCCCACCCCGAACGGGTGGCCCGCACGCTCGCGGAGCACGCGGAGATCGTCGAGGCCGTCCGCGACGGCGACGTGGAGGCCGCCGCCGAGTGCGTACGGCGGCACGTCGGCCGGGTGCGGATCCTGGTCCGGGGCGAGGACCGGTGAGCGCCGGCACCCCGGCCGGGCTGCTGCCCGGCGATCCGCCCGGCGGCCGGCGCGCCGCCTTCGTCTGGGGCATCGGCGTCGCCGTCTACTTCGTCGCCGTCATCTTCCGCACCTCGCTCGGGGTCGCGGGACTGGACGCGGCCGACCGCTTCGCCATCAACGCCTCGGCCCTGTCGACCTTCTCGATCCTGCAGCTGCTCGTCTACGCCGGCATGCAGATACCCGTCGGACTGATGGTCGACCGGCTCGGCACCAAGAAGGTGCTGCTGCTGGGCATCCTGCTGTTCACCGCGGGCCAGCTCGCCTTCGCCTTCGCGCCGTCCTACGGCACGGCGGTCGCCGCCCGCGCCCTGCTCGGCTGCGGCGACGCGATGACGTTCATCAGCGTGCTGCGCCTGGGCAGCCGCTGGTTCCCCGCCCGGCGCGGCCCGCTGATCGCGCAGGTGGCCGCGCTGTTCGGGGTCGGCGGCAACCTGGTCTCCACCCTGGTCGTCTCCCGCACCCTGCACGGCGTCGGCTGGACGGCGACCTTCGCGGGCAGCGCCGTGGCCGGCGTCCTCGTCCTCGTCCTGGCCCTGGCCTTCCTGAAGGATCACCCCGAGGGGTACGAGCCCGCCCCGGCCCGCAAGGAGCGCTCCGGGTACGTCCGGGCGCAGATCGCCGCGGCCTGGCGCGAGCCGGGCACGCGGCTCGGCATGTGGGTGCACTTCTCCGGGCAGTTCCCGGCGATGGTGTTCCTGCTGCTGTGGGGGATGCCGTTCCTCATCGAGGCGCAGGGCATGGACCGCTCCGGCGCGGGCGACCTGCTCACGGTGGTGGTGGTCTCCAACATGGTCGTCGGCCTCGTCTACGGCCAGGTGATCGCCCGTCACCACGAGGCGCGGCTGCCGCTCGCCGTCGGCACCGTCCTCGCGACGGCGCTGCTGTGGGCCGCCGTCCTCGCCGTCCCCGGCCGGTCCCCGCTGTGGCTGCTCGTCACGCTGTGCGCGGTCCTGGGGTCCTGCGGGCCGGCGTCGATGATCGGCTTCGACTTCGCCCGGCCGGCCAACCCGCCCGCCCGGCAGGGGACGGCGTCGGGGATCGTCAACATGGGCGGATTCACCGCGTCCATGGTGACGCTGCTCGCCGTCGGCGTGCTCCTGGACGCGACGGGGGACGACTACCGGATCGCCTTCGCGTCGGTCTTCGTCCTGCAGGCGCTCGGCCTCACCCAGATGCTGCGGCTCAGGCGCCGCGTGGCCAGGATCGAGCGCGAACGGCTCGTCGCCAGCCGGGTGGAGACGGTGCACGTCCCCGTTCCCTGAACCGCAGCCCGCGCGGGACGCGCCGTCCGCGCGGACCCGCCGGTTCACGGCGTGACGGCGAACCCCCGCAGGATCGCGTCGGCCAGCTCCTGGTCGCCCTCGACCTTGATCCGGTCGGCGACGGCGTGCCCGCGGACCCGCCCGCACGCCAGCCGGTAGTACGTCTCCCAGTCGAGTGTCAGCGTGATCGCGGGGCCCAGCGAGGGCGTGCCGTCGATCGTGCCCCGGCCGTCGGCGTCGACGCGGACGGTACGCAGGAACTCGACCGGACCGTGCACGTCCACCACGACCGCGGAGTTGGCCGGCGCGCCCGCCGTGTGGGCGACGACCTTCGGGAGGCCCTCCAGGAGCACGTCACGGGCGATCAGCGCGCCGGGCGCGTCCAGGTCGCCCGGCCGGTTCAGCGCCGTCCGCAGGTCCTGCTCGTGCACCCAGACGTCGAACGCCCGGTTCCGCATGGCCTGTTCGAGGGTGACCTCGGTGCCGAGCGGGCCGCGCAGGACCGCCTCGGGGCCGCGGGTCTCGTTGCGCAGCTGCCGGTTGCGGCGGATGAGGGTGTACTCCAGCTCCGCGGTCATCTCGGGGGCCGTGTGGTGCCGCCGGACGTCGACCTGCATCTCCATGTACCGCTGGTGCTCGTTGGTGACGTGGTAGAGGTCGCGCGGCAGCGAGTGGATCGGCCGGGGGTCGCCGAGCATCTCGCACTCCAGGCCGATGACGTGCGACACGATGTCGCGCACCGACCAGCCCGGGCAGGGCGTCGCACGGTTCCACTCACCCTCGGCCAGCGGCAGGACGAGCTCGGATATCGCCTCGATGGAGTGGGCCCAGGCGTCGGCGTAGGGCTGGAGGCTGGGATGGACGGTCAACGGGACCCCTCGGGCGGTCGAACACGGGCGGGCGGACGAGCGGGTGGGCGAACGGCGCGGGCGGACGGGCAGCGGACGGGGACGGCGGCGGGCGTTCCTGGTCAGTCAAAGTACGCTGCGGCGAGGCACCCTTGCAGTGCTTTCGTGTGACGATCGTAGGCCCGTGACGACGGCTCGAATGCCAGGACGGTGGTAGTGTGCGCGCCTCCCTCATCCAGATCGGTGTAGACCGGTCGGAATCGCCCGATAACCGTCGTGCGCGGGCCGCCGCGCTGGTCCGGGAGCACGCCGGGGGCACCGACGGCGATCTCGTCGTCCTCCCCGAGCTGTGGCCGGTCGGCGCGTTCGCCTACGAGGACTTCGCCGCCGAGGCGGAGCCGCTGGAGGGCCCCACCCACGCGGTGATGTCCGAGGCCGCGCGGGACGCGGGCGTCTGGCTGCACGCCGGCTCGATCGTGGAGCGCGGACCCGCCTCGGGTGACGGCGAGGGGCCGCTGTTCAACACCTCGCTGGTCTTCGACCCCACCGGCCGGCTGGTCCGGGCCTACCGCAAGATCCACCGCTTCGGCTTCGACCGCGGCGAGGCGACGCTGATGGCCGCCGGCGACGAGCTCGCCGTGGTCCGCCACCCGGAGCTCGACCTCGGCCTCGCCACCTGCTACGACCTGCGCTTCCCCGAGCTCTTCCGGGGGCTGACCGACCTCGGCGCGCAGGCGTTCGTCGTCCCGGCGGGCTGGCCCGAGCGCCGCCGCGCCCACTGGACCCTGCTCGCGCAGGCCCGCGCGGTCGAGAACCAGGCGTACGTCCTGGCCTGCGGCACCGCCGGCACCCACGCGGACGTGCCGCAGGCGGGCCACAGCATCGTCGTCGACCCCTGGGGCGAGGTGCTGGCCGAGGCGGGGGCGGACGAAGAAGTCCTGGCCGTCGAACTCGACCCCGCGCGGGTCGCCCTGACGCGCGAGCAGTTCCCGGCGCTGAAGGACCGCCGGCTCGGCGTGGAGCGCTGAGCCGGGGCCGCGGGCGCGCCGCGGACGGGTGGGCCGCGGCCTACTGCGCCGCCAACTGGTCGACGCACACGCACACCGCGATCAGCAGCCCGCGGTCGGCGTCCTCGCGGGTGATCTCGATGCCGTAGGTGTCCCGCAGACGGAAGAACTTGCGGGAGACCTCGGCGAGCGTGTCGCCGTCGCGCTTGACCGTGTACTCGCGGTCGATGAAGTTGCCGCGGACGTCGAGCTGCCCCCCGTGGGCGAGATCGACGACGTACCGGTCCCGGAAGACCTTGATCAGCTTCTTGTGGACGGTGGCCAGGGTCTCGCCGTCCCGTTCGATCCGCATCCGGTCGCGGACGCTGATCATCTTCTTGCGGATGACGGCGACCTCGTTCCCCTCGGCGTCCTTCAGCACGAAGGTGTCGCGGAGGCGGAGCGCCTTGCCGTCGACGTGGAAGACGCGGTCGCCGTCCTCGTCCTTGATCCAGTAGTCGTCGCCGATCGCGAGCAGGCGTTCCTTCACCAGGTATCTCATGGCCTGACGCCTACCCGCGCGCGGGGCCCCGACCGCGGTCGGGGCCCCAGGTACACGCATTCAGCCGTCCCGCCGGGACGGCGTGCGGTCACCGGTAGTCGGGTCGGGTGCCGTCCTCGACGACCGCGCCGTCACCCGGGACGATGACCCGGCGCCGGCGCAGGACCGTGCTGTAGACCGCGGCCCCGATCAGGCCGACCACCATCATGATCACGCCGACCAGGTCGACGTTCACGCTGTCCAGCTTCCAGTCCGTCGCGAACGTCAGGATGGCGCCCACCGCGATCAGACCGATGCATCCACCGATGCCCATGATTCCGCCCTCTCCGATTCGGTCGGCCGCCTGCCGGGACCGGCTCGCTTGGAGATGCGGGTACCCCCGTCCTCAACGCACATGCGGGACACGGGAATCGGGTGGGGTGTCAGTCCGTCAGGAAGGCCAGCAGCGCGTTGGCGAGGTGGAACGGGTCGTCCGCGCCGCACAGTTCGCGGGCGCTGTGCATGGACAGGATCGCGACGCCGATGTCGACCGTGCTGACCCCGTGCCGGGCGGCGGTGATGGGGCCGATCGTGGTGCCGCACGGCATCGCGTTGTTGGAGACGAAGTTCTGCATCGGCACCTGGGCCCGCTCGCAGGCGGCGGCGAACACCGCGCGCCCCGAACCGTCGGTGGCGTACCGCTGGTTGACGTTGACCTTCAGGATGGGGCCGCCGTTCGCCCGCGGGTGGTGCGTCGGGTCGTGCCGCTCGGCGTAGTTGGGGTGCACCGCGTGCCCGGTGTCGGAGGAGAGGCAGACGGTGCCGGCGAAGGCGCGCGCACGGTCCTCGTACGCCCCGCCGCGCGCGAAGACCGAGCGCTCCAGGACGTTGCCGAGCAGCGGGCCCTGGGCGCCGGTGTCGGCCTCGGAGCCGTTCTCCTCGTGGTCGAAGGCCGCGAGCACCGGGATGTGGGTGAGCGTCTCGCTCCCGGCGGCGGCGATCAGCGCGGCGACGCCCGCGTGCACCGAGATCAGGTTGTCCATCCGGGGCCCGGCCAGCAGCTCGCGGTCGCGGCCCAGGTAGGCGGGCGCCTCCACGGCGTGCACCATCAGGTCCCAGCCGGCCACGTCCTCGGGGTCGACGCCGGCCTCCTCGGCGACGAAGCGCACGATGCCGCCTTCGTCGTCGCGGACGTCGCCGAGGCCCCAGACCGGCTGCATGTGCTTCTGCCGGTCCAGCTTCAGGCCGTCGTTCGCCTGCCGGTCGAGGTGGATCGCGAGCTGCGGGACACGCAGCAGCGGGCGGTCCACGTTCACCAGCCGGTGCGAGCCGTCGCGCAGCGTCAGCCGGCCGGCGAGGCCCAGGTCGCGGTCCAGCCAGGTGTTCAGGAGGGTGCCGCCGTAGACCTCGACCGCGACCTGCCGCCAGCCGTGCGCGCCGGTGTCCGGCAGCGGCTTGACCCGCAGGTTCGGCGAGTCGGTGTGCGCGCCGACGATCCGGTACGGGGTGTGCGGCCGTGCGCCCTCGGGCACGAACCACGCGATCAGCGCGCCGCCGCGCAGCACGTACTTACCGCCGGTCGTGCCGTCCCAGGCGGCGGTCTCGTGGACCTGCCGGAAGCCGGCCTTCTCCAGGCGCTCGGCCGCGTTCGCCACCGCGTGGTACGGGGTCGGGGACGCGGCGAGGTAGCCCATGAGGTCATCGGTGTGTCCGCGGTCGAAGCGGACGGGAGTGCTGGTCATCCGGTCAGGGTAGCCAGGCCCGCCGTCCGGGGGCGGCTCCCGGTCCGCCCGGGCTCCGCCACCCTGCGCCGAGCGGCGGTACGGGACCCCGCGGGCCGTCGCGCGGCGGTCCGCCGGGCCGTGGCCGGGCCGCGGCCCGCCGTTCGCCGGGGCTTCACTGTCAGTGGTGCGTGCGACCCTGCGCAGAAGGGCAGATTCCATCGGCCGGGCCCGAGCGCTCCGGCAGCGAAGGGGGCGATCCATGACGACGACGGTCCGTTCCGCCTGGTGTGCTCATCCCGGCCGGCCCTTCTGCGGGGCCTGCGCCCCGCGGACCCGCGATCCGGTCCGCCTGTCCGAGGTCCTGGCGGACCTGCTCCCGTCACGGGTCCCCGCGCAGCCGGACAGCGCGGCGGCCCGCCCCCGGGAGAGCCGGGAG